>CAJFMZ010000017.1 GCA_904393575.1 uncultured Sellimonas sp.
AGTGATCTTGCGATGGATGTTTTCCCTGTTCCAGGAGGACCGACCAGACACAAAATAGAAGAGCCGCTCCTTTTTGTCAGTGTCCGGACCGCCAGATATTCCAGAACCCGCTCCTTCACTTCCTTCAGCCCATAATGCTCTGACTCCAGAATCTCCTTTGCGTGCTCCATGTCTGTATATTCATCTGCTCTTTTATCCCAGGGCATCTCCAGCATAGTTTCTATATAAGTACGGATGACTCCTGCTTCCGTCGGATTATTCACTGCATTTTTAAACCTCCGGATTTCCCTGGCCACTTTGTCATGCACCTCCTGCGGAGCCTGCATCCTCTTTTCCGCTTTTTCAAACTCTTCGGCATCGGAGAGAGTTCCGTCCTCTCCCAGTTCCTCCCGAATATACTTTAACTGTTCCCGCAAAATATAATCACGCTGATTTTTGTCAATCCGATCTTTTACTTTTTTCTCAATCTCCGCGGTAATATCCGCAGCATGCGTATCTTCTTCCATCTTGGCCACCAGCAGATAGTACCGCTCCAGCAGATCGTCCTCGTCCAGAAGCTTCTGAAGGGTCATGGAATCAAGCCCGATTCCCGCCGCTGCTTCCTGGGCCATAGCATAGACATCCTCCTGTCTGAGAATATCCCGTACAACCCCTTCCGGAACTCTCCGGGTCTTCCTTGCATAGAGCTTCAGAGCATCTGTCAATACCTTTTTCATTCCTTCCAGAGAAACTTCTTCCGGAAGATCCGGTCTTTTTTCCGGGCAGAGTGTGATATCAGCCTCCCAATATCCTTCCTTCACTCTCATTTCCCGCAATACAGCTCTTTTTTCCCCATAAACCATGACACGGAGTCCTTTCTGCGGTACCCGGACTACCTGCCGCACTTCCGCCAGTACCCCTGTCCGGCAGAGATCCTCCTTCTGCGGTTCCTCCGTCTGTTCTTTCTTCTGCCTGATCAGAAACACTTTCTGTCCTGCCATCATGGCCTGCTGGACGCTTTCCATGGATCTGATCCTGACCACATCAAAATGTACTGCCATCCCAGGGAACACGGTGATCCCCCGGACAGGCACCATTGGTATCTGATTGATCTGTTCTGTCATTCATTCCTCCGTATTTTACAAAAGGCGCAGGTAACATGTACCTGCACCTCTTTATTTTCGTTTTTATGCGCTCTCTGACTGTCTCTCCTCATGCTCGGTCTTCGGCAGGCTCTTTCCTTCCACAACATCCTTTGTAATGATGCAGGTTTTCAGAGTTTCATCCGATGGAGCTCTGTACATGATATCCATCATGACGCTCTCCATGATTGCCCGCAGTCCTCTGGCGCCTGTATTTCTCGCAATCGAGCGATCCGCTATGGCCTCCAGGGCATCCTGATCGAAACGCAGGCTGACGCCATCCAGCTCCATAAGCTTCTGATACTGTTTTACAATCGAACTCTTCGGCTCTGTCAAAATCCGCATCAGCGCTTTCTTGTCAAGAGACTCCAGCGCAACAATTACCGGTACACGTCCGACAAATTCCGGAATCAGACCGAATTTGACCAGATCCTGCGGCAGCACCTGATTTAACAGTCTGTCAATATTATCCTCATGCTCCGATGCAATTTCCGCATTGAATCCAATGGATTTCTGATCAATTCTCTTTTCGATAATCTTATCGATCCCCTCGAACGCTCCACCGCAGATGAACAGGATATTGGATGTATCAATCTGATACAGTTCCTGATGCGGGTGCTTTCTTCCGCCCTGCGGAGGTACGGATGCAATCGTACCCTCTATGATTTTCAGGAGTGCCTGCTGTACGCCTTCTCCGGATACATCCCTTGTGATGGATGGATTTTCGGATTTTCTCGTAATCTTGTCGATCTCATCGATATAGATGATACCGTATTCCGCCCGCTCAATATCGCCGTCAGCAGCCTGGATAATCTTCAACAGAATATTCTCCACATCTTCCCCGACATATCCGGCTTCCGTCAGTGTCGTTGCATCTGCAATCGCAAACGGAACATTCAGCACTTTCGCAAGCGTCTGAGCCAGAAGCGTCTTCCCGCTTCCGGTCGGTCCAAGCATTAAAATATTGCTTTTCTGCAGCTCCACGCCCAGATCCTTCTCTGCCTTGATTCTTTTGTAATGATTATAAACCGCCACAGAAAGCACTTTTTTTGCTTCTTCCTGCCCGATTACATAATCATCCAGAAAACTTTTTATTTCCTCCGGCTTCAGGAGATTGATCTCTCCCGGTCCGTTATCTTCGCTCTCATATTCGAATTCTTCCTCTATAATTTCCGCACAGATCTCGATACATTCATCGCAGATATAGGCTCCGTTCGGACCCGCAATCAGCTTTCGAACCTGAGACTGGGTTTTATTACAGAAGGAACACCTTACTACATCTTCTTTTAAAGCCATTCTCACACCTCTTTTTTATACTTTCCGCGCTGTAATGAAAACACGGAAAGGGGATGCCCCACGCACATGAGACAGCCCCTTGTTTCCCCTTTACCGGCTCGTGATGACCTCATCAATTAAACCGTATTCTTTTGCCTCTTCAGCAGACATGAAATTGTCGCGGTCTGTATCGCCGCTGATTGTCTCCAGTGTCTGCCCGGTATTTGCTGCCAGAATTTCATTTAACTTCCGGCGGGTTTTCAGAATATGCTCTGCCGCAATCTGTATCTCGGATGCCTGGCCCTGAGCGCCGCCTGACGGCTGATGAATCATAATCTCAGCATTCGGAAGCGCAAGTCTCTTTCCCTTTTTTCCTCCGGAGAGCAGGAAAGATCCCATACTTGCCGCCATTCCAATACAGATCGTAGACACATCACACTTGATGTACTGCATCGTATCATAAATTGCCAGACCTGCCGTAACAGAACCTCCTGGACTGTTGATGTATAAATTGATGTCCTTGCCCGGATCTTCTGCTTCCAGAAACAGAAGCTGTGCGACAATCACACTTGCCGATGCGTCGTTTACTTCACCGTCCAGAAAAATAATTCTGTCTTTTAAAAGTCTTGAGTAGATGTCGTATGAACGTTCTCCACGGCTTGTCTGCTCAATGACATAAGGTACTAAACTCATGCAATATGCCTCCTTCATTCTCGTCTCTTATTCTTCTACCGCGTTATCAACGAGGAATGTAACAGCTTCCTGAACTGCCATGTCCAGTTTCATCTGTTCTTTTTCTTTCTCTCCCATAAATTCTTTCAGCTTGTCTGCTTCCATCTTGTAAGCATCTGCCATCTTCTGGATTTCCTCATCGATCTTTTCATCGCTGATCTCAATGTTTTCTGCCTTTACGATCGCTTCCAGAACAAGTCTTGTCTGAATTCTTCTCAGTGCCTGCGGTTTCAGCTCTTCTGTCATTTTGTCCGCTGTCATTCCTGTGAACTGGAAGTACTGATCCAGTGTCAGTCCCTGCTGCTGCAGTCTCTGTGCAAAATCGTTTGCCATCTGTCTTACTTCTGTTTCCACCATGGCATCCGGAATATCCATCTGCGCATTTGCAATCGCTTCTTCTACTGCTTTATCTTCCTGTTTTCTCTTTCCTTCTGCGATCTTCTGCTCTTTAATCTTTGCTTTGATGTCCGCTTTGTATTCGTCCAGTGTTTCAAATTCAGAAACTTCGGATGCGAATTCATCATCCAGCTCCGGAAGCTCTTTTACTTTGATTTCATGCACTGTACATTTGAAGACTGCGTCTTTTCCTGCCAGGTCTTTTGTATGGTATTCTTCCGGGAATTTTACCTTTACTTCTTTTTCTTCTTCCAGATTTGCGCCGATCAGCTGCTCTTCAAATCCCGGAATGAATGCTCCGGAACCGATTGTAAGCGGATAGTTTTCTCCCTTTCCGCCTTCAAATGCAACGCCGTCTACAAATCCTTCAAAATCCAGTACGACTTCGTCTTTATCCTGAACCGGACGGTCTGTTACAGAAACCGTTCTTGCGTTCTTTTCCTGCTCTTCAGCAAGTTTCGCTTCGATCTCTTTTTGTGTCACGCGGTTGGAAATCTTGTCAACCTTTAATCCTTTGTATTCTCCTAATGTAACTTCCGGCTTTAATGCCACCTCAGCTGTAAAAATAAATGGTTTGCCTTTTTCAATCTGTACGATATCAATCTTTGGCTGTGAAACGATCTCAAGATCCTCTTCATCAAATACTTTTCCGTATGCTTCCGGAATCAGCTGGTTTGCAGCATCATCGTAGAAAACTTCCGGTCCGTACATTTTTTCGATCATCTGGCGCGGCACTTTTCCTTTACGGAATCCTGGGATGCTGATGTTTTTTTTCTGCTTATTGTACGCTCCCTGGATTGCCTTCTCCAGTTCTTCGGCAGAAACTTCGATCGTCAGTTTCGCCATATTGTGTTCCAGTTTCTCTACTTGTAAACTCATTTACATTTCCTCCTAAATATTATCGTATATGCGAAAAGTCGGCAGACTTATCTACATTACACTGATTGTATGAGTATAGCATATTCTCTGCTGAATTTCCAGTCCTACCTTTACTTTTCCTGAGATTTTCGCTGTTTTCCGCAGCAGACCGGGCTTCTGCCTACCTTTTGCCTGCAATTTCATCCATACGGAAAAACCGTTCCAGTAACGCATCGTATTCTTCTCCGCTGATGGAGTATGTGCTTCCCTTCTCCGCTGACACTTCGACAAGCACGGTTTCCGGCTCCTGATACTGCATGTTCAGGTATGCCTCCTCCAGAATCCCATACGCCTGAAACAGGTAGTCATACTCCATCATTTCCCGGATTTCCTCTTCCGTCCCTTCATATCCTCCGTTTCTGGCCGACTCTTCGATCTTATCCGAAGCTTCCTGAAGCGCCGCCACGTAATTGACAAAGAGATCAACCGGCTGAATTTCCACCGACACTTCGTATTTCTTTTTTCCTGTTTTCTCCGCCTTCTTGACATCATATTTCATGACAGAAAAAATTTCTTTTACAAGTGTCTCGTATTCATACAGCGTGTAGTCGCTCACTTCCTCATAGTCTGAAGTCAGATAATCATAGATAAACTGATCCACAGATGCCTCGTAATCCTGTTTCAGTTCGTATTCGGATGTATCCATGATTCTGGCCGCTTCCGTAAATTCCCCCTGGAGTCTCTCATCGAGTACCGCCTGTACATATCCTGCCGCGTCGAACCCCCTGCCGCATCCGGTCAGGAGCAGCACCGCCGCTGAAATGACAGCCGCCAAAGCGCATGCTTTTCTTCTCATGATTTTTCCTCCTTTTCCGGTTCTGATTCTATCAGACTCCGTGCCCATTTGCAACCCGATGCCATTTTCCGCTTGTTTTCCCCTGACCGTACATTTATACTGAAAGCACAGGGAATACTGAATGTAAGGAGGATCTGTTTATGGAAATTGAACGCAAATACCTTGTAGAATCCTGTCCTCTGTCTCTGGATGAATATCCATACCACGAGATGGAACAGGGGTATCTAAATACCAGCCCGGTCGTCCGTGTCCGACGCTCGGACGATACTTATACATTGACTTACAAGTCCAAAGGCCTCATGGTCCGCGAGGAATACAATCTGCCTCTCACAAAAGAAGCATATGAGCATCTCCTTGGGAAGGTGGATGGACGAGTCATCCAGAAAAGAAGATATCTGATTCCCGCCCAAAACGGGCTGACGATCGAACTCGACTGTTTCCGCGGTTCACTGGCGCCCCTGATGCTTGCCGAGGTGGAGTTCCCATCTGTGGAAATGGCCGACTCCTTCACACCACCTTCCTGGTTTTCCGAAGATGTAACCTTTTCAAGCCTTTATCATAACAGTACGTTGAGCCAGCTTCCTTAAAAAGAGAGCAACATTTTGTTGCTTTTCACTTACAAGATACGTTTCGTGGCATTATCTGAAATCTTACATAGAAACTGATATACTGTTTCTAAAAATGGAGGTATGCCATGGCAAATGTACAGCTTGCTAAGAATCTAAAAACTCTTCGCAAAAAATACAATTATACACAGAAGCAGCTCAGCTCGATTCTGAACATTACCAGACAGGCGTACTCCCACTATGAACAGGCCCTCAGAGAACCGGATCTTTCCACTTTGATTCTCTTCTCTGACTTTTACAAGGTTACGCTGGACGAGCTTGTTGCCGGAGTCATCCATCCTGACCAGATTAACGAAGCACTTCCGATCTATCAGTATCACTTCTGCGAAACCAAAGATCAGAAACGTTCCATCTGTCTGACCGATTCGGAGCTGGATCTGATCATGAAGTATCGCAACTGCCAGGAAAATGACCAAAAAGTGATCCAGGGCTTCCTGGAAGACAAATAATCCCCTGACCGCCTCCGCGGAAAGGGGATTTCTTTCGCCTGTCTTTTATTGACTGATCTAATCATTCAGTCCGAAGCCATCATGAATCGCAACCATTGCTTTTTCCGTATCCTTCTCATCGATCAGAACGGTAATCCGGATCTCTGATGTGGAAATCATATTGATATTAATATTGGAATTAAACAGGGATTCAAACATTTTGGCCGCAACCCCCGGATTGCTGAGCATTCCCGCTCCAACAATCGATACCTTTGCCACATCGGTACTGTATGTAAGATCCTTGATGGTCAGAACCTCTTTTTTCTCTTCCAGTATAGCAAGCGCTTCTTTCAGATCATCCTCAGAAACAGTGAAGGAAATGTCCTTCGTTCCGTTTCTTCCGACAGACTGAAGAATAATATCGACATTGATATTGTTCTTAGCCAGTGTGTTGAAAATTCTGAAAGCAATACCCGGCTCGTCTTTCACTCCGATTGCAGAGATTCTTGCTGTATTTCTGTCGGCCGCCACACCGGTGATTAACATTTTTTCCATCTTTTTCACTACCTCCTTGACTACGGTTCCCTCTTCTGATGTAAGACTGGAACGCACAACCAGCTCTACTCCATATTTCTTTGCCATTTCCACGGACCGGTTGTGAAGCACTTTCGCTCCTGATGTTGCAAGCTCCAGCATCTCGTCGTAAATAATCTCGTCGATTTTTCTTGCATTCTTTACGACTCTTGGATCTGCCGTATAGACGCCGTCCACATCCGTATAGATTTCACACTTATCTGCATGAAGCGCCGCTGCCAGCGCAACCGCAGTCGTGTCAGAACCGCCCCGTCCCAGGGTAGAATAATCATCATATTTATTAATTCCCTGAAATCCTGTTACAATTACAATCTTGCGGGCTTCCAGTTCATGCTGGATCCGCTCTGTATCAATCCGTTTAAACCTGGCGTTCCCGTACCTTGCCGTACAGTACATTTTCACCTGGAACGCGTTCAGTGAGATGGCTGGCACATCATAAGAATGAAAGGCCATCGCCATCAGTGCTACCGATACCTGTTCCCCTGTAGTCAGCAGCATATCCAGCTCCCTTTTCGGCGCATTGGGATTGATGCTCTGGGCCAGTTCCAGAAGTTCATCTGTCGTATCTCCCATAGCTGAAAGTACTACAACGATATCATTTCCTTTTTTGTAATCCTCAATGCAGCGTCTTGCCACATTAAAGATTCTCTCTCTGTTCGCGACAGAGCTTCCCCCGAATTTCTTTACGATCAGCATAATTTCCTCCTAGTATTCAAATAAATGTTCGATCAGATGATATCCTTCCTTCAGCCATCTGCCCGACTCAGCGGCCGTCCTCTCGCAGTAACAGTCCGCACCTCCTGTCTTTTGCTTCTCCCGGCTGTCGTACAACAGATACGGGACTGGATCCGCAGTGTGGGTCCGCACCTTAACAGGCGTTGGATGGTCCGGCAGAATCAGCATCCGGTACTCCTCTTTTGATGCGTCCATAGCGCTTCTGACCGTACGGATCAGACGCTGATCCAGAAACTCTATCGACCGGATTTTCTTTTCCATGCTGCCCTGATGTCCCATTTCATCCGGCGCTTCCACATGAATATAGGCAAAGTCATAGTCCTCTTCCAGAAGAGCGCGGACTGCCGCCTCCGCCTTTCCTTCATAATTGGTGTCCAGTCCACCGGTTGCCCCTTCTACAGAAAGAACCTTCATTCCGCTTCCCGCAGCGATTCCTTTCAAAAGATCCACAGCAGAAATCATGACTCCCCTTTTCCCGGTCTTTTCCCGGAAATCCGGCAGGCATGGCTTTTTCCCGGCTCCCCAGAACCAGATAGCATTGGCAGGATGCAGGCCCCTGGCCTTTCTCCTGACATTAAGCGGATGGTCTTTCAAAAGCCTGTAACTTTCTTTCATCATTTCCAGGAGTACCGGTTCCTCCGGCAGAAATGCACGGACCGGCTTTGTCAGAATATCATGAGGCGGCGTGAGATCAGGCACGCGCCCCTCCTTCCACAGCAGGAGATGCCGGTAAGAAGTCCCCTGAAAGAATTCCATTCCCGGCTTTTGCACCGATTGTTTCAGCGTTTCCAGCAGGATGCCTGCATCTTCTGTGCTGATTTCATCCGAGCTGTGGTCTATCATGATCTGATCTTCATAAGGGAGTGATGCTTCCTCAGTCAGAGTTACCAGATTGCAGCGAAACGATACATCATTCTCCAGCATTTCCACTCCAACACTCAGTGCCTCCAGCGGAGATCTTCCGGTATAGTACACACGAGGATCATATCCCAGTATCGACAGATTTGCAGTATCGCTTCCCGGAGCCATTCCCTCCGGCACCATGGACACCAGCCCGATCTCACTCTTCTTTGCAAGATCGTCCAGTTCCGGTGTCGCGGCCTCCTCCATCGTAGTCCTGCCCCCAAGACAGTCCAACGGTTCTCCAGCCATACCGTCCCCAAGAATGATGATATATTTCATCTGCACTCATTCCCTTCTGTTTTCGTCTTATAATCTATCCTATGATGCCACGCGGATCATGTGAATCATGTTCTCAAATTTTGCCGCAGCGGCTTCGTATTCCCCTTCTTTCATAACCTCCGTAATAAATCCGAATTCTCCATCGTACCCTTCGGCATTGATAAAGGTGACGCTTCCAAACGCATTCTGGATTCTTTCTGCATAGTCTTCCGCTTTTCCGGACATCCGCACAAAGAATTTTCTCCGGACATCCTTCTGGCTTTCCAGCTCCAGATGCTCTTCCGTCCAGTACTCGCAGATCGTCTGACTTCTGTATTTTGCAGCCTCCACGATATCGGCCGCCACAGCACTGGCCGTCGGCATCTTTCCGGCTCCGCTTCCATAAAACATTGCATCACCCAGCGCATTTCCGTGAACAAAAATCGCATTGAACACGCCGTTGACACTTGCAAGCGGATGCTCTGACGGCAGAAGAAACGGCGCCACAATCGCCTCGATCTTTTTGCCGTCCCGTTTCATTTCGGCAAGCAGTTTGATTACCGCGTTCATCTTCTTTGCATAACGCATGTCCGGAACCGTAATCTTCGTGATCCCTTCCGTATAAATCTCCCGGAAGTCCACCTGTTTTCCAGATACAATCGAAGAAAGAATCGCAATTTTTCTACATGCATCCATTCCTTCCACATCTGCCTCCGGATTGCGTTCTGCGAATCCATTGTCCTGGGCTTCTTTTAACACTGCATCATAGTCTGCTCCCTCATAGAACATCTTTGTCATCATATAGTTTGTTGTCCCATTCAGGATTCCTGTAATCTCCTCGATCTCATCCGCAGTCAGAGAAGCTACCAGAGGGCGGATAATCGGAATACCGCCTCCTACACTCGCTTCAAAAAGATAGTTGACATTATGCTCCTGCGCAATCTTCAGCAGTTCCGCGCCATGCGCAGCTACAAGCGCCTTGTTGGATGTCACCACATTTTTGCCCGCTTCCAGGCTCCTCCTGACATATGTGTAGGCAGGCTCCAGTCCTCCCATCACCTCGACAACAATATCTACACTGTCGTCTGAAACTATTTTTTCAAAATCATGCACAATCAAATCCTGAACCGGATCCTCCGGAAAATCACGCAGATCCAGAACATATTTGATTCTCACCTGATCCCCGGCGCACCGGTCCATTTTTTCCTGATTCATCCGGAATACTTCCACGACTCCGGACCCTACTGTACCGTATCCAAGTACCGCAACACCTATCATGTCTATTCCCTCCCTACTATTTTAAGATAATGCACTCCGTTTTTTTCTTCGATCTTCGCAACCATTTCCGAGAGATTTCCTGTAGTGGAAAGAACTTCCACACTCATGGTAAGTGTTGCAACGCCATTCAGCGGAATACTCTGGTGGATCGTCAGAATGTTTGCCTGATATTCCGCGACTTCGCTTAAAATTTCCGACAAAAGTCCCGGAATATCCTCCATCTGAAGCACCATCGTGATCGTCTGTCCCTTTTCATTTTCATGAAATGGGAAAATATCATCTTTGTATTTATAAAATGAGCTTCTGCTGATCCCGGCCTGCTCCGCTGCCTCTCCAATCGTCAGCCCTTTCTGTGTCGCCAGAAGATGCTTGACTTCCACGACTTTCAGCAGGACTTCCGGGACCGCCTTTCTGTTCAGCACATAGTATTTTGTCTTATCCATGTACACTCTCCTGTTTCAGATACGCATTGATGAAACGGTCAATCTCCCCATCCATCACTGCATTCACATTGCTGGATTCCTCATTGGTCCTGTGATCTTTGACAAGGCTGTACGGATGCATGACATAGGAGCGGATCTGATTGCCGAAACCGATATCCTTGACTTCTCCCCGGATACCGGACATTTTTTCCGCCTGCTCCTGCTCTTTCATCAGGTACAGCTTCGCCTTCAGCATCTGCATTGCCTTATCCTTATTGTGATGCTGCGAGCGCTCATTCTGACACTGCACAACAATCCCCGTCGGAAGATGTGTAATCCGCACCGCGGAAGATGTCTTATTGATATGCTGTCCGCCCGCTCCGCTTGATCTGTAAGTATCGATCTTCAGATCATCTTCATTGATTTCGATGTCAATCTCCTTATCAATATCCGGAATGACATCGCAGGAGGCAAACGATGTCTGCCGCTTTCCCGCCGAGTTAAAGGGCGAAATTCTGACAAGACGATGAATCCCTTTCTCCGATTTCAAAAATCCATATGCATTTTCTCCGTGGACTTCAAAGGTCACATTCTTGATCCCCGCGATATCACCGTCAAGATAATCCAGGACTTCCATCGAAAATCCATGGCGCTCAACAAATCTGGAGTACATCCGGAAAAGCATCTGATTCCAGTCGCAGGCTTCGGTTCCTCCGGCTCCCGCATGGAGCGTTACGATGGCGTCACAATTATCGTACTCTCCTCTGAGAAGCGTACTGATCCGCACCTCCTCCAGGTGCTTTTCGAGCCTGCGGACATTATCCCGGATCTCTCCGGCCAGGCTTTCATCCTGCTCCTCTTCCGCCATCTCCAGAAGAACTCCGGTATCCTCATACTGCTGCCGGAGCTCTTCTGCCGTCCGAAGCGTATCTTTCAGCATTTTCAGCTCTTTCATGACTTTCTGAGAATTCTCCGTATCTTCCCAGAAATCCGGCTCCTCCAGCTTTCGTTCCAGTTCTTCTACTCTTTGTTCTTTTCCAGGCAGGTCAAAGTGAATCCCTTACTTCCCGAAGAGGTTCTTCAAATGCCTGCAGTTCCTGTTTCAGCTGTTCAAGCTCAACCACCATTCTCACCTCTTTTATTTTTTATTTCCATATATGAATCGAATCGTTGCTGCCTATTTCTTTTTTCCGCAGCACTGTTTGTATTTCAATCCGCTTCCGCACGGACATGGATCGTTCGGGTACACCTTCTTTTCTGAACGTACCTTCGGCGCACGGGCAGAAGAATCGTCCTTATTCGTTCCGGTTACTTTTACAACCTGCTCTCTTTCCACTTTCTGTTCCATCTTGACATGGAAGAGTACGCGGATCGTATCTTCTTCGATAGCCCTTGTCATCTCACCAAACATGTCGTATCCAAGCATTTTGTACTCTACAAGCGGATCTTTCTGTCCATATGCCTGAAGACCGATTCCCTGACGGAGCTGATCCATATCATCGATATGATCCATCCATCTGCCGTCAATCGCACGGAGCAGGACAACACGCTCTACTTCTCGTAAATGTTCTGGTTCCGGGAATTCTGCTTCCTTCTCTTCGTATGCCTTCACAGCACGCTCTTTCAGAAGATGCTTCAGCTCTTTCTGCTGTTTCTTCTTGACATCTTCTTCTGTCACAGCCGGAATCATCGGAATCGTTTCATGGAGAGCCACATCCATGCCTTTCAGATCCCATTCATCGCTGGAACGGTCAGACGGCGCATACTTGTCCACCAGATTTTCTACATACTCTGTGATCATATGATAGATGGAATCTCTCATACTCTCTCCGTCCAGAACCCGGCGGCGCTCCTCGTAAATGATTTCTCTTTGCTCATTCATTACCTGGTCGTATTCCAGAAGATTCTTACGGATTCCGTAGTTATTAAACTCGATCTTCTTCTGCGCTTTTTCAATCGCTCCGGAAAGCATCTTGTGCTCGATCTGCTCTCCATCTTCCACTCCAAGCGCATTGAACACAGACATCAGTTTCTCAGAACCAAACAGCCGGAGCAGATCATCTTCCAGGGAAAGATAAAATCTGGATTCACCCGGATCCCCCTGACGTCCGGAACGTCCGCGGAGCTGATTGTCGATTCGTCTGGACTCATGGCGCTCCGTACCAATAATCTTTAATCCGCCGGCTTCTCTGGCTTTGGTATCCAGTTTGATATCGGTACCACGTCCAGCCATGTTGGTTGCAATGGTTACCGCACCGTGCTTTCCTGCTTCTGCAACAATCTGCGCCTCCAGTTCATGGAACTTGGCATTCAGGACATTATGGCGGATTCCGCGCTTTCTAAGCATTTTGCTCAGAAGCTCACTGGTCTCAATGGTAATAGTACCAACCAGAACCGGCTGTCCTTTTGTGTGCGCTTCCTCGATGGCATCGCAGACTGCGTTAAATTTCTCTTTCTTTGTTTTGTATACCGCATCGTCCAGGTCTTTTCGGATCACCGGCTTGTTCGTCGGGATCTCTACAACATCCATTCCATAAATATCACGGAATTCTTTCTCCTCGGTAAGAGCAGTACCTGTCATACCGCATTTCTTCTCGTACTTATTAAAGAAGTTCTGGAAGGTAACGGTTGCAAGTGTTTTGCTCTCCCGGTTGACCTTGACGTGTTCTTTCGCCTCAATCGCCTGATGGAGACCGTCTGAATACCGTCTTCCCGGCATGATACGTCCTGTAAATTCATCTACAATGAGTACTTCATTGTCTTTTACCACATAATCTTTGTCTCGGAACATCAGATTATGCGCCCGCAGAGCCAGAATAATATTGTGCTGGATCTCCAGATTTTCCGGGTCTGCCAGGTTCTCAATATGGAAGAAATTCTCCACCTTCTTGACTCCGTCTTCCGTCAGGTTGATCGCTTTTTCTTTTTCATTGACGATGAAATCTCCGGTCTCTTCGATCTCTTCTCCCAAAATAGCGTTCATCTTGGAAAATTCACCGCTTGCCTCACCACGTTCCATCTGTCTTGCAAGAATATCGCAGGCTTCGTAAAGCTTGGTGGATTTGCTGCTCTGTCCGGAGATAATCAGCGGAGTACGCGCCTCATCAATCAATACGGAATCCACCTCATCGATGATGGCGTATTTCAGACCTCTTTGTACAAGCTGTTCTTTATAGATCACCATATTGTCTCTCAGGTAGTCAAATCCCAGCTCATTGTTGGTCACATACGTGATGTCACAGGCATATGCGGCTCTTCTCTGATCATTGTCCATGTCATTTAAGACGACTCCGACTTTGAGTCCCAGGAATTCATGTACTTTTCCCATCCACTCTGCGTCACGCTTTGCCAGGTAATCGTTGACCGTTACAATGTGGACTCCTTCCCCGGTCAGTGCGTTTAAGTATGCCGGAAGTGTGGAAACAAGTGTTTTTCCTTCACCAGTCTTCATCTCCGCAATACGGCCCTGATGAAGCACAATACCTCCAATCAGCTGTACACGGTAATGCTTCATTCCGATGGATCTTACCGCTGCCTCTCTTACAGTAGCAAAGGCCTCCGGAAGCAGATCATCCAGTGTTTCTCCCTTCGCATACCGTTCCTTATATTCCCGTGTTTTATCTCTCAATTCTTCATCAGAAAGCTTCTGCATCTCAGGTTCCAAAGCTTCAATATGATCTACGATCGGGTAGATTCTCTTTAACTCATGCTGGCTGTGTGTGCCAAACACTTTCTGTATCAGTCCCATTTTTTACTGCTCCTTATCGTTCAAAAAATTAATCCATTCCTCATTTTAACACTATCCACGGGCTTGTTCAACCTGTTTCTAAAGTGTTCACAAACTCTTTCCATCATGTTCACAAACCATCATCCGTGATACTCCCGGAGAATTTCCTCGTAACTCAATGTCCCTCCAAAGAGATCCAGGGCACTTCCCACTGTAAAATCCAGGCGGTCCCGCCCTGCTTCTTTCAGAATCCGGATATCATCCATAGATGCGATTCCGCCTGCGTATGTCACCGGTATGGTTCCGGCTTTCTCCCATGTTCCAAGGAGCTCTGCCAGTTCCAGGTCGATCCCTGATGCATGTCCTTCCACATCCACCCCGTGGATTAAAAACTCAGCGCAGAACCCGGAGAGCCGGTTCAAAAGTTCATGTGTCACCTGGGTGTCTGTAAACTTCTGCCACCGGTCCGTGACTACAAAATACCTTCCATCCCGCTTTCTGCAGCTTAAATCCAGAACGGTCTGTTCCTCTCCCACCGTATCTTTCAGTTTTTTCAGATGATCCCAGCGAATCTGTCCATCTGAAAACACATAAGACGTCACAATCACCTGGCTGGCCCCTGCTTCCAGATATTCTGCCGCATTTTCCGCCCGGATGCCTCCTCCGACCTGCATTCCTTTCGGGAATGCCTTCAGGGCGGCAAGAGCCTGCTCTTTTGTCTCTTCAAAATAAGAGGAGGAAGCCGGATTCAGCAAAATGACATGGCCGCCTCGAAGGCCGTCTCTTCTGTATCTGTCCGCGAACCAGGAGGCCGGCTTTTCCGCTACAAAATTGGCACAGGCCTGGTCTCCCTGATCCTTCAGGCTCCCTCCTACGATCTGCTTTACTTTTCCATTATGTATATCAATACACGGCCGGAATCTCATCTTCTGCTCCTCCTCCGCTTTTTTGCTTTACCACATCAACTTATTTTCTTACATTAACACAGGACCTTCCCGCCCGTCAAGCCAAAGATCTCCTGTTCAGAGCTTCTGCCTCTGGACTCCCCTTGCACCAGGGATAGAAAAATCCTGTTGTGGTAAAAAATAAGAGAGCCTTTAAGGCTCTCTTATTTGTCGTTGTCTGTCCGGCCGTTTCCGTCCAGTGCGTCTTCCACACCATCTTTGATATCTTTCGCACCGTTTTCGACATCGTCTTTCAGATCCTTTGCTCCATCTTCCAGCGCATCGGTTCCATCCTTGATGTCATCATCCAGTGTCTCTCCGGTATTGCTTCCTCTTGTCGCATCATTGACACGGTTTTCTCCCGCGCACGCTGTCATGCTGCCAATCAGAAACATACTCATGAAAACCAAAACGGCTTTTTTCCAAGATTTCATGATACTTCCCTCCTGCAAATAGAATCTGCACTCCTTACTATCCGCAGAAAATCAGATTTTATTCCTGATTGATCATGAAAATGATATGACATCGCTCATATCGTATCTTCCTGCCGGTTTGCCTGCCAGGAATTTTGCCGCCTCCAGCGCTCCCTTTCCGAACACTGCTTTGGAGTACGCAGTATGTTTAAATTCGATTACCTCGTCCTCTCCCGCAAAGAGTACTTCATGCTCTCCAACAATCGTTCCACCGCGCACAGCCGAGATCCCGATCTCCATTTTCTCTCTCGGTCTTCTCTCCTGACTACGGTCAAAGCAGTAAACATATTTCGGCTTTTGCGTCTCGTTGATGGCATCCGCCAGAGCAAGAGCTGTTCCGCTTGGCGCATCCACTTTTTTATTATGATGTTTTTCCACAATTTCGATATCATATCCTGCCGGCGCAAGCACCTTTGCCGCGTCCTGCAGCAGCCGCATCAACAGATTGATTCCAAGTGACATATTGGCCGACTTTAAGACTGCAGTCTCCCTGGAAGCCTCCTCCACTCTCTGGAGCTGTTCTTCTGACAGGCCTGTCGTACACAGTACCACCGGAAGTTTTCTGGACCGGCAGCATTTCAGCAGACCGTCTACCGCCCCGGCATTGGAAAAGTCAATGACCACATCTCCTTCCACCGTACATTCTTCCAGGCTGTCAAACACCGGATACGTATTTTCAATTCCCTGATAGGTATCGATTCCAGCCACGATCTGGCATTCTTCATCTTCCGCCGCCAGCCGTGTAATCACCTGTCCCATTTTTCCATTACAGCCATGCATGATTATTCTTACCATCTGTCTTTTCTCCTTTTCGTAACCTCTACTGCCTTTTCCGGCTTGTCTCCATATCCAAAGAGGGCGCCTTTCGGCTCCCTCTTAGTCAATTTCTTTTTTAAGCAAGTTTCAGACCAAATTTTTTCATCTCTTCTGCAAGAGCCTGTTTGTGATCTTCCTCCATCGGGGAAAGCGGCATCTTCAGTCCTCCCACTTCCCATCCGAGCAGATTCATCGCCGTCTTTACCGGAATCGGATTTACTTCACAGAACAGCTTATCAATCAGCGGCAGCGCATCCAGCTGCATCTTTAAGCTTTCCTTCAGCTCCCCGTCAAAGAACTTCTGACAGAGATTATGCGTATATTCCGGCGCAATATTCGCGAGGACAGAAATCACGCCCTTACCGCCAAGGGAAAGAAGCGGCACAATCTGATCGTCATTTCCGGAATACAGATCCAGCTTTCCATCTGTAAGCTGCATGATCTTGGCAATCTGGGAAATATTTCCAGACGCCTCCTTGATTGCCACGATATTGTCCACTTTGGCAAGCTCTGCGGCCGTCTCCGGTGTAATATTCAGTCCGGTACGGCTGGCAACACTGTAAAGGATAATCGGAGCTTTTGCCTCAGCAGCCACCGCCTTATAATGGGCAATCAGACCTTTCTGTGTAGCCTTGTTATAGTAAGGCGTCACCAAAAGCAGTCCATCCGCACCGTATTCCACTGCCTCTCTCGACATTTCAATCGTTGTAAATGTAGCATTCGAACCGGTTCCCGCAATGACCGGGATCCGCTTCTTCGCCTGCTGAATCGTAAACTTGATGCATTCCATGTGCTCCTCTTCTGTCAAAGTGGATGATTCTCCCGTCGTACCGCAGATAATAATCGCATCCGTTTTGTGTGCGATATGGTATTCAATCAGTTCATCCAGTTTATCGTAGTTCACGGAACCATCCGGCAAAAACGGTGTCACAATCGCTACACCTGACCCTGTAAATATAGACATGTAATTACCTCCAACTCGTTTCTTTTCCTTTTCACACTTTAGAACATTAAATCGTCATTACTGAAAGTGTATCACTATTCCCAACATGTGTCAAACATCAATTCAACGAGCAGTTACAGTATTTGGGCCTTACTCTTCCTGGCACTCCAGCTTGCTTACCGACACTTCGTAGGCTGTTCTTTTTTCCGTCTCCGTCTCTGACAATTTTTTTATATATTCCCGGCTCTGCACCCGCCCAAGAATATGTACATGAGCGCCCACCTCAAACGATGAGGCAAATCTCGCGTTTCGTCCCCAACAGATGCACGGGATATAGTCTGATTTTCCATACGGCCGGTTCACCGCCAGCAAAAGATCCGCGATCTCTCTTCCAAGCGGCGTCTTTCGATATACCGGCTTTTTGCAGATATAGCCGTCCAGAAAAATGCTGTTTGTCTTGACGCCGTCCATGTCCTCGTCGCTCTCCACAAAGGATACTTCCCTTGCAAATACAGACAGCACAAGCCGGTTTTTCTGTTCCTCGTGCCGGTTATAGGACCGGAACTGTCCCTGGACGATGATATACTCGCCCACATAATCCTGCGTCACATCAATCAGACGCTCCGAAATCATGACTGGAATCCGGTCTTCCGAATTGCTCAGCCTCCTGACAAGGACATCCATCGTATAGAACCCTTCCCCGAATACTTCGTGGCTGAATTCAAATGTCGTCGCCACCTGTCCCATAATCGTTACCTGGTTGTTTTCAATGATCTTATCTGACATGAAATGTAATTCTCCCTTCCTCTGAAACGTAGTTTTTTATCTTTAATACTTTATGCCCCTCCTTGAAAGGATATGACCAATCCGGAAGATTTTCCATAAATTTCGATCGACATATTCCGATAAATATGAATAGAAATGCTTGTAAAATTCCAAAAATATGGTAGACTATATAAGTTACTGCATTATATAAGTAGAAAGAAGGATGTAACAATATGAAGATAAAACGTGAAGATATTCGTAATATTGCCATTATCGCCCATGTTGACCACGGAAAAACAACCCTGGTCGATGAGCTTTTAAAGCAAAGCGGCGTATTCCGTGAAAATCAGGAAGTAGAGGAACGTGTCATGGACTCCAATGATATCGAGCGTGAGCGTGGTATCACCATCCTCTCCAAAAACACAGCCGTTCATTATAAGAATACAAAAATCAATATCATCGACACGCCGGGACATGCTGATTTCGGCGGCGAGGTGGAACGTGTACTGAAAATGGTAAACGGAGTCATCCTCGTAGTAGATGCGTTCGAAGGACCGATGCCTCAGACAAAATTCGTTCTGAAAAAGGCGCTGGAGCTGAAACTTCCAGTCATTGTCTGCATCAACAAGATCGACCGCCCGGAAGCCCGTCCGGAAGCTGTCATCGATGAGACACTGGAGCTTTTCATGGACCTGGACGCTGATGACAGCCAGCTGGACTGTCCATTCGTCTACGCTTCCGCAAAGGGAGGCTACGCAATTCTGGAACTGGATGACAAGCCGGAAAATATGATTCCGCTGTTTGAGACTATTCTGGAATACATTCCGGCGCCTGAGGGAGACCCGGATGCTGCCACCCAGGTTCTGATCAGCACCATTGACTACAATGAGTACGTAGGCCGGATCGGCGTCGGTAAGGTTGACAACGGTGTAATCCGCGTCAACCAGGACGCGGTTGTAGTCAACCACCATGACCCGGACAAACAGAAACGGGTAAAAATCAGCAAGCTTTATGAATTTGACGGCCTGAATAAAGTGGAAGTCCGGGAAGCCGGCATCGGTTCTATTGTCGCCATCTCCGGCATTTCCGATATTTCCATTGGAGATACGATCTGCTCCCCGGATCATCCGGAACCGATCCCGTTCCAGAAGATCTCCGAGCCGACCATTTCCATGCAGTTCAAGGTCAATGACAGTCCGTTTGCAGGTCAGGAAGGAAAGTTTGTCACTTCCCGACATCTCCGCGATCGTCTTTTCCGTGAATTAAATACAGATGTCAGTCTCCGTGTAGAAGACACAGATGATATGGACAGTTTCAAAGTCTCCGGCCGCGGCGAGCTTCACCTCTCTGTCCTGATTGAGAACATGCGCCGGGAAGGCTATGAATTTGCTGTCAGTAAAGCAGAGGTACTCTACAAAGAGGATGAAAACGGAAAGCTCTTAGAGCCGATGGAACTTGTCTATATTGATGTTCCGGATGAGTTTACGGGAACTGTCATCGACAAGCTGAGCCAGAGGAAGGGTGAGCTCCGCAATATGGGAATGTCCAATGGTGCCTACACCCGTCTGGAATTTTCCATTCCTTCCAGAGGACTGATCGGATATCGGGGCGATTTTCTCACCGACACCAAGGGAAACGGCATTATGAATACCGCCTTTGACGGTTACGCTCCGTACAAGGGAGAAATCCAGTACCGCAAAAACGGATCCCTGATCGCCTTTGAGACAGGAGAGGCGCTGACATACGGTCTCTTTAATGCACAGGAACGTGGAACATTGTTTATCAGTCCCGGTGAACGGGTATATGCCGGAATGGTAGTCGGTGAAAACGCCAAGACGGATGACATTGAGATCAATGTATGCCGGGCGAAGCATCTGACCAATACCCGTGCTTCCGGATCGGATGATGCATTAAAACTCTCCCCTCCGCGTATCCTAAGTCTGGAGGAGGCACTGGATTTCATCGATACGGATGAACTGTTAGAGGTAACACCAAAGAGTCTGCGCATCCGCAAAAAGATTCTGGATTCCAGGCTCCGCAAACGAGAAAGCTTTAAGAAATAGGACCGCTCTTTCCAAAGAGCAGATGTCCCTTTCGTCAACAACATATTCTGAGGTGTCTTACAATGAATGTTTTATGGTTTTTAGAAGGCATCCGGACCACAGCAGGTAACGTTCTTTTTCAGTTCGTTACCTGTTTTGGACAGGAGACCTTTTTACTGGCAGTTCTCTGCTGCCTGTACTGGTGTGTAGATAAATCCTTTGCCTGCCAGATCGGCCTGACCTACTTTTCTTCCGGTCTGGTTGTGCAGGGGCTGAAAGTCACCTTCCGGATTCCGCGTCCGTGGATTCTGGATCCGGATTTTCCACCTGTACCTGGCGCGCTTTCCCATGCCACCGGCTACTCCTTTCCAAGCGGCCATACCCAGGGAGGCACCTGTCTGTTTGCGCCCCTTGCCATAAAAGCAAAGAAGCGGGCATTGAAAATCCTGTTTTCGGCCGCTTTCCTTTTGATCGGCTTTTCCCGGATGTATCTTGGCGTCCATACCCCAAAGGATGTGCTTGCTGCTCTTATAATCTCCCTTTGCTTTTCCTGGTTCTTTGCCAGATATGGCAGCCTGCTTTTGAGCCATGTTCGTACTCTCTCACTCGTTCTGGCCTTCTGCGCATTGACCGTTCTGCTGTACACCGGCCTTTTGCTCCGCCTGGGCTGTCTGGACATCCGGTACGCCGGAGACTGCATCAAAGCGTCTGGTGCCGGTGTCGGGTTTGCCGTCGGACTGTATCTGGAACAGACCCGGCTCCGGTTTTCCACTGTCACACGCACTCCGTACGGTCAGGCATGGAAGCTGCTGGCAGGACTTGTCTCCACCCTGATTCTGCGCCAGCTTCTCACCCTTCCCGCGTCCGGGCTCTTTTGGGATGCCTTTGTTTCTGGAATTCTGGTCCTCTGGATTTTGTTTTTCTATCCAGCTGTCTTTACTGCACTCAGTAAAAAACGTTGATTTTTTCATTCTATTATTTATGCCTTGCATTTTTTGTCAGTAAATTTATTGATTTTAATATTTTTTTTAGTTATTTGTAATTGCATGTTCAAAGTCTTCGTAGTATAATAAGGACAAGAATTCAAATCATTGATTTGGAGCGATCTTCTGTTTCGTCTCACCTGACATCAGACAGAACAGAAAATACAGGAAAAAGGAGTTGGGCTTATGAAATTTATTATCAGAGGAAAAAATATCGATGTAACGCCTGCTTTAAAGGAAACGATCGAACACAAACTTGGAAAGTTAGAGAGATATTTCACTCCTGAAACTGAGATACATGTTACACTCAGTGTGGAGCGGGATGAACAGAAAATCGAAGTCACCATCCCTCTCAAGGGAAACATTGTCCGCTCTGAGCAGTCCAGCAGCGATATGTACGTTTCCATTGATCTTGTGGAAGAGATCATTGAACGTCAGCTCCGCAAATATAAAAACAAACTGGTCGAAAAGCATCAGGCTGGTGTGGATTTTAACAAATCTTTTGTGGAAGACCACGACCATGACAGCGTAGAAGATGACTCCATCCAGATCATCCGTACCAAACGTTTCGGCATCAAACCGATGTTTCCGGAAGACGCATGTATTCAGATGGAACTTCTCGGACATAACTTCTATGTATTTACCAATGCAGAGACAGATGAAGTCAACGTTGTATATAAGAGAAAAAACAACACCTATGGTTTGATCGAACCGGAATTTCAGTAAATGAAGCCGCTAAAAAAGAGATTTCGCTTTTCGCGAAATCTCTTTTATTTGTCAAAAATCAGGATTTCTCCCTGATGTTCTGCAAAAAAGCAGGGCTCTCCCCATTCCAGATCTGCCTGTCCGCTGGTCCCTTCCGTCAGTTCTTTCTCCATCTGTCCCTTTTGTGCGCCCGGCACCAGACATTCTATGTTGACATGTTCCGTATACTGCGTGTCCAGAATGTGAATCCCATTCTGTCCAAGAATATACTGAATTTTGCCAAGTCCTGTATATTCCGTCTGGATTTTCAGTTTAACCCCGTATTTTCTGGTAATAATAGTACTGGCAAGCAGTCCTTCCTTCGCCGCTCCGGAATAGGCTCTGACCAGTCCCCCGGTCCCCAGAAGCGTTCCTCCAAAGTATCGGGTCACTACAATCACCGTATCATGAATTCCCTCTCCCGTCAGAACGTCCAGAATCGGTTTCCCGGCTGTGCCTCCCGGCTCTCCGTCATCGCTGAACCTCTGTAGTTCAAACCGTTCTCCCAGAACATAGGCATAACAATTATGTGTGGCATTGTAATGTTTTTTCCGAATCTGTTCTATAAATTCCAGAGCCTCTTCCTCGTTATCGATATGGGAAACCGCCGAAAGGAAACGGGATTTCTTCTCCACAATCTCCGCCTCTCCGTTTTCCAATACTGTCCTGTATTCATCGATCATGCTCTTCCCTCCTGTCTGTTCTTAATTAACTATAACAGGATTCTGCGCATTTTCAAAACTTTTTCTTAAATTTCTCCGGCGGATGCTGAAGATTACATTTTTTTCTTTATTTCAATTTTGAAATTTGCTATAATGGTTTGGTATAAAAGGAGGCATATGCTCATGAATTATGGTAGAAAAAGAGCTGCTAAGAAGCGCAGGGACATTACCTCGAAATCAAAAATGAAAAAGAAACGTCTCGGTGTACGGATCTTTAAGGGAGTCCTCCTTGCACTCCTGCTCCTGGTCGTAGCCGGATGTGTGGGCGGCGGTATTTTCATTAAAAAAGTAGTCGATGACGCCCCAGATGTCACTCCGGAAGATGTAAAGCCGACCGGATACACTTCCGTTATCTATGCTTCGGATAACAAGACCGAAACCGAACGGCTGACCTCTGCCGGTTCCAACCGTGTTTATAAAACAATCGATGAGATTCCAAAAGATCTTCAGCATGCTTTTGTCGCAATCGAAGACGAACGTTTTTATGAGCATAATGGAATC
>CAJFMZ010000018.1 GCA_904393575.1 uncultured Sellimonas sp.
TACCAGATCGAGAAAGATGACGAGGGGTATTATGAAACAGAAATTTCCTGTGTGAGGAAAGTAGCCCAGAAGCAGTTCCAATTTGAAAGCCGGAGACCGGGTAAGGTTTAAAATATCCGGATCGAAAATCAATACGTTTCCTGATTTAGGACGTGCCAGAAATATTTATCCGGATGATTTGAAGAAACTGAACTAGGAAACAGTATTCGCAACATCACAGATGAAAATTGATCAGACAGTGCTTTGATAAGGTGATGAATAGAAAACTACAGGGGCAGGATATTCTGTCCCTGTAGTTGGTAACCTGTCTGTTACATACCCATCATCTGTGACATGATGCATACACCGGCGGCACCATGTTCCAGCACGGTGTGGATCTGCTTTGAATCCAGGCGGATCCCGCCGATAGCGTAGATCGGAATCGGCGAACGGACGCAAACCTGTTTCAGGAAATCCAGACCTCTCGGAGGGAGCCCTTTCTTGCAGTCAGTAGCAAAAATATGGCCTGCTGTTGCATAGGAAGCTCCAAGAGAGACAGCCTCTTCCGCCTCTTCGGGGGAATGGACTGAAACGCCGATTCGTATTCCCGAAAGACCGCTGGTGTCGTTTTCTTTCAGATCTCTCAGTTTCCAGAGAGGTAAATGAAGGATGCCCGTACCGGTAGCAGTGACCGCTTCTGTATAAAAGTGGGGAATCATCATGACCTGATGGCGGTCGCAGATTGCTTTTACAGCCAGGGCAAGATTCAGGTACTCTTTGACCGGGAGATCTTTTTCTCTGAGAAGAAACGCATGAGGCTGAAAGCTGCAGATTCGTTCCACCTGATCCAAATATGGAAGCCGTGTCAGATGACGGTTAGAGACGGCAATTACTGTTGAAAAATCAATTCCATTGTACATGATTTATTTCCTGTTCTTTATGTATCTGATTTCTTGTCTTGTTGGAAACTCCTATTTTTGAATAACTCCTGTAAGTGGAGAGGAAGCACTGGAACCTTTCTCAATGACCCGTCCCATACCAGCAAGGTATGCAGTACGTCCTGCTTCGATTGCTTTGCGGAAAGCGCCGGCCATTGCAGGAATGTCGCCTGCTGTAGCGATAGCGGTATTGGACATGACTGCAGCAGCACCCATTTCCATGGCTTCACAGGCATGGGAAGGTCTGCCGATACCGGCATCAACAATCACAGGCAGATCGATTTCATCGATCAGGATCTGAATAAATTCTTTGGTACAGATTCCTTTATTGGATCCAATCGGAGCGCCAAGAGGCATAATGCAGGCGGCGCCGGCATTTACCAGGTCTCTGGCGGCATTGAGATCCGGATACATATACGGCATAACGATAAATCCTTCTTTTGCGAGAATTTCCGTTGCCTTTATGGTCTCATAGTTGTCCGGAAGAAGATATTTGGAATCCGGGATCACTTCAAGTTTGACAAAATCACTATGACAGATTTCCCTTGACAGGCGTGCGATACGGACTGCTTCTTCTGCGGTCTTTGATCCGGATGTATTTGGAAGAAGTGTCACACCTTCCGGAATATAGTCAAGGATATTTGCTGAACCGTCCTGATTTGTACGGCGCAGAGCCAGTGTGATGATCTGGGCGCCTGCATTCTCAACGGCAGCTTTAATCAATTCAAGGGAATATTTTCCTGATCCGAGTATAAAACGTGACTGGAATTCATGTCCTCCCAGACAAAACGTGTCTTTTTTTAAATCTATCATTGTTTTTCTCCTTTATAAAAATAGTATGTTAAATCTGTTTTGCTATAAGCTGTCTTTGGCAGTCTGGTCTATCATCAGGGAAGCGGCCAGATTCGCCTGGTGAGCAGCGCATAGTGCCACTCTGGGAGCCATCAGCCCCAGGCCTTTGCTGGAATCACTGATTCCGTCCCCGCACAGATAAAACCGGTTTGTGATTTTCCTGGAAAGAATCCTGTTGCTGTTTCCGTATCCGGCCATTCCGGAAGCACTGATGACAATCAGATCCCGGTAATTTTCCAGAATACCATTTACCAGCATAGCTTTATTTTCCGGAATATCAAAGGCTTCGCACAGGATGGAGTCTCCTTGAAAAAGTGTAGTTACGTTTTCACTGGAGACCCGTACACAATCTGTCCGGATATCCAGATATGGATTGATTTCCAGCAGTTGTTCCTTTAGAGCATCTGTCTTGAACATGCCGACATGACGCATCAGGTATTGCTGGCGGTTCAGGTTGGTAAGATCGACCCGGTCGAAATCAATCAGATGGAGATGACCTGTTCCGATTCTCGCAAGAAAGAAGGCGATATTGGAACCCAGGCCGCCAAGTCCGGCTATGGCGACTCTGCCGCGGTTCAGCTTTTCCTGTATGGCTGTTGTGTGACGTTCACAAAGAGCTTCCTGGATCTCTTTTTCAGTAAATTTCATATCAGCCTCCTCCTACAAAACTTACAATCTCAAGTACATCGCCGCTGTGGAGTACTGTTTCCTTATAACAGCTTTTGGGAATGATTTCACCGTTCTTTTCCACAGCGATGCGATCTATCTGGTAGCCTTCCTGCTCCAGATAAGACAGAAGTGTAATTGGTTCTTCGAACGGTTTATCCTCTCCGTTTATCCGGATCATTGCGTCCTCCTTCCCGGATGAACAGGATAGAGTGCGGATGCAGAACCTGTTTGGGCTAAGAACCTGAAAAAACAAAGGCCTTTCTGTGATAAAAAAAGAGTCCATAAAGAATTACACCCGTGGTGGTGCACCCCTTCATGAACTCTGTTCACTCTATCGTTATCCGTATTCTTATTGTAATTACATTAAATAGTATACCATGAAAAAATCGTATGTCAATTGTTGAAAAGAAAAGTTTCAGTTACTCTTTTTGAATTCTTAACAGATTGATCTGCCGGGAATCCTTCTGCTGAACAGCAGCCGACTTATCCAGTGTAAACGGAACATGGAAAAGATGGGCACATCACAATGTAGCTACTGTTCTCATAAAAGAAGTTCGTAGAGTTTAAATTGCATGGGAACCCCTATATCAGCATAAGTAATGGATACCGTATCTACATACTCAAAGCCAAAAGATGTATATACTTTCACCGGTAAATCGTTCCCTACAATACAGTCCAGGCGTATTGCTTTTTGTCCCCAGCCTTTTGCGGTCTGAATTGCATGCTTCACGAGTTGTTTTGAGTATCCCCGGCCACCATAGTCTGGCAAAACACGCAGAGCGTGAAGAATCATTACTTCATTTTTACCTGCGTCAATATGCCATTGGACGGTATGATAAGCGTTATCACAATCGTGATTCATAATATAGGCTGCAACAATTTTATCATTTTCTATGCCAACAAACTGGAAACCACTATAAATGGCATCCTTTACCATGTCTTGTGAAGGAAATCCACCTTTATCTCCATCAGGTAAGAAATCTTTTTCTCCAAGGACTTCACACATCACATTGTAAAAGGACATGATTTCTTCAAAATCACACATTGTAGCTTGTTTAATCTTCATTCTTTTACTTACCTCATTTACGTATTAAAAAAAGTTTACCATGGAAATAGAAAGATTTCCATTCAAAACACTAGTTTTATGCTATTCTATAAATGTTTGATTCATAAATCAATAGAGTTGGTGTAAGGTATATGGAAACAGTAAATGAAGTTGTTAAGTTTAGATCCTTCTACTCAGCGCAGAGGATGACAGATTAGTATAAAGGGAAGTGAACGATATGATATTCAAAATACTGAAAATTGAGGAAGATGTAGACTATGGATGTGAAGAACGCAGGGAAGACGAGCCGGTGATGGCAGTCGTTACTCTGCAGGATGAGGATGATCTGGAGAAGACAGTCAAAATGCCGGATCAGCTTTTGTATGACAGGGAAATCCAGGAAGGAGACCAGGTGTTTTTTGATGAAGCCGGGAGTCTGCAAAAGCAGATTCAGGGAGACTGGACAAACTGGTGCAGGAAAGAGGATATCGATACTTCAAAATTTGTCTCGAAAATAGAAGCTTTGAGGGAGGGGCAGGATGTACTGTGGATCTGCCCGTTCTGCGGAGGCCAGGTAAGTCTTCTGGAACAGGACGGCTCAAGGACAGTGATCGGGTGCGAATTCTGTGATATGCGGATTTGTCTGGAAAATCAATCATTGTAGTAGAAAAATGGACGGGAGAAGAAAAATGGAACATCAACTGTTGACAGAAGAAGAGGTCAGAGAACCGATTTGTTTACTAATGGCATTAGATCAGAATTATCTTCCACAGATGAAAGTACTGATGACCTCGGCTGTCTTGAACAATCCAGGAGAGCATTTTTGTGTTTTTCTGCTGCACAGTGGGATCGATGAACCAGAATTGGATGAAATTACAAAATGGAGCGTAAAAAGCGGATCTGCTTTCGAGCCGATTCGGGTGGATGAGGAATTGTTCCGGTCTGCCCCGGTCAGCAGACAATATCCGAAAGAGATGTATTACAGACTTTTGGCAGCGCAGTTTCTTCCGGATACGATGGAACGTGTGATTTATCTGGATCCGGATATCCTTATTATCAATCCGCTTCGACCGTTGTGGGAGCTGGGGATCAATGGGAAATTATTTGCGGCCGCAGCTCACACAGGAAAAACGGAACTGGCGAATAATGTCAACCGGATCCGGCTGGGCGTGGATCATGATTATTATAATTCGGGAGTGCTTCTGATGGATTTGAAGCAGGCGCGTGATCAGATTGTCCCAGAGCAGATATTTGCATTTGTGGAGGAACACGCCAAGGAACTGATGCTGCCGGATCAGGATCTTTTGAATGCGCTGTTTGGAGACAGGATCTTTCCACTTGGAGATGAAGTGTGGAATTATGACGCACGGAATTATAATAATTATCTTCTTCGAAGTTCCGGAATTCAGGATCTGTCCTGGGTCATGCAAAATACCGTGATTCTCCACTTCTGTGGCAAGGCCAAGCCGTGGAAACCAGGTTATTTTTATCGGTTTGGACTGCTTTATCAACATTATATGCAGCTCGCCAGGCGGGACTGGAATATGTGCTGATGATGTGATATGGCAATTCGAGAATCAAAAAAGGAGGAAAAGACATATGCGTTCTGAAAAAGAAATGCTCGCATTGATTGAAGCAATTGCGCTGGAGGATGAGAATATCCGGGCAGCTTATTTAGAAGGCTCCAGGGTGAATCCAAATGTCACCAAAGATTTATTTCAGGATTACGATGTGGTATATATCGTGGAAACAACCAGACCATATCGTGAAGACAAGAAATGGATTACCAGATTTGGAGAAATTCTGTATATGAATTACCCGGAGGACAATGTGCATTATCCATCGGATGTGGAAAACTGTTATGGATGGCAGATTCAGTGTGGAGATGGCAATCGTCTGGATCTGCATGTCTGTACCAAAGATTATGCGTTGGAAAGTCTGGAAATGTACCGTGTACTTGTAGACAAGGATCATATCATGCCAGCTCAGGAGGACACTTCTGAGGAGAGATACTGGGTCAAAGAACCATCGGAGAGGGAATTTCAGTGTACCTGTATGGATTTTTGGTGGTGTTTTAATAATGTGGCAAAGGAGATGTGGAGGCAGGATATTCCGTATGTAATGGAGCATCTGGATATGGTGCTTCGTCCACAGCTGGAGCTGATGCTGGAATGGAAAATCGGAATGGAACATCAATTCGCGGTAAATGTTGGAAAATCCGGAAAGTACCTGAGCAGGTATTTGAGTGAGGAGGAGTATCAAAGTTTTCTGGCAACGTATTCTTCAGCTGAAGCGGAAGCAATATGGGAGTCAGTCTTTACTATGTGCAGATTATTTGATCGTACGGCAAAGGAGGTAAGCCGGAGGCTTGGGTTCCATTATGATCAGGATAATGCGGACCACAGTATTGCATTTTTGCACCGGGTCAAAGAGTTGCCTTTGGATGCGGACCGAATTATGGAGGAATCAGTTCATTTAACCGATGGTAGAGTACAAAAATAACGGTTTTGTGTTATCCTTTCTTAAGAGAGAGGAGCAGAAGTGATGGTAAACCTGAATTTAACCGGAAAATTTATCGCAGAATACAGAAGGCAAAAGCGGCTGCCCCGGAAGTAGCTGAAAATCACTTTAAAGTAATAAAATCCTGCACAAATCGTAAGAAGGAAAAGATCAAATTTTATCAAACTTTGACAAAAAACAGAATGCGCTCGGTTTTTCTATTGACAATCTGTTTCAAAGAGCTATAATAGAACAAAATTAAAAAGCCAATGCGAAGAACAGGACAGGACTTCCTGTGTACCAATGTTTTCAGAGAGTTTCCGGCTGGTGTGAGGAAACAGCATGACGAGGAGGCCATCCCCTGCAAGCAGTCGGGGTGAAAGGAGAGCGAGTAGCCTGGACCGGAGTTCCACCGTTAGAGGGAAAGCTGTTAATCCGCACGATCAGTCCGGACGACAGTACAGAGTGACCGGGCATTGTCCGGTAAGCAGAAGTGGTAACGCGGAGAAAAGAAGTTTCGTCTTCTGACAGAGTAATCTGTCAGAGGGCGTTTTTTTATTCGGAAAAGAATGCGGCTGCCTGATTCGAATTCGCAGATCGGAACTTTTTGGTTTGATAGAAAAGGAGAGTGGAAAATCATGAACTCACTGGTAATTGTATTAGTAGCGGCGGTCTGTCTGATTGCGGCATATACGCTGTATGGCCGCTGGCTGGCGAAGAAATGGGGAATCGATCCTAAGGCGAAAACGCCGGCGGTTCTGCACAATGACGGACAGGATTATGTCCCGACGGACGGGTGGACCGTCTTTGCGCATCAGTTTTCTTCCATCGCAGGTGCGGGACCTGTGACCGGAGCTATTCAGGCCGCAGCCTTTGGATGGCTTCCGGTGTTGCTTTGGATTCTCATTGGAGGAATTTTCTTTGGAGCGGTCACGGACTTTGGTGCGCTTTATGCGAGTGTGAAAAATGACGGAAAGTCCATGGGGCTGTTGATTGAGAAGTATATTGGGAAGACGGGACGGAAACTCTTTCTTGGATTCTGCTGGCTGTTCTGTCTGATTGTAATCGCAGCTTTTGCGGATATGGTAGCGGATACATTCAATGCCTATGTTGTGACGGACGGAGTCCGTACACTTTCTGAGAATGCAACTGTAAACGGAGCGGCAGGAAGTATTTCTTTGTTTTTCATTCTGTTTGCAGTGATCTTTGGGGTAAGCCAGCATAAATTCAAACTGACCGGGTGGAAAGAAGTTGTCTTTGGTCTGGTCTGTACAGTTCTTGCATTTGTAGTTGGAATGAATTTCCCGGTGATCCTTGGAAAAGAGATGTGGGTATATATCGCATTCCTTTACATCTTTCTGGCGGCAGTGCTTCCAATGTGGTTCGTCATGCAGCCAAGAGACTACATGTCCACCTTTATGTTTGTAGGCATGATTGCCGGAGCGGTGCTGGGTCTGGTGTTTGCCCATCCGTCCATGAATCTTCCGGCGTTTACCGGTTTTCAGAATGAGAATCTTGGAACGCTGTTCCCGATTCTGTTTGTAACGGTTGCATGTGGAGCGGTATCCGGATTCCACAGTCTGGTTTCTTCCGGTACGTCATCTAAGACGATTTCCAATGAAAAGGACATGCTGAAAGTTGGATACGGGGCAATGGTTCTGGAAAGCCTGCTGGCAGTCATCGCCCTTTGCGTTGCAGGTGCAGCGGCAGGAGCGGATGGAACTGCGGCGGTCGGTACGCCGTTTCAGATCTTTTCTGCCGGAGTGGCAGGATTCCTGGAGATGTTTGGCATCCCTGTCTATGTAGCCCAGAGTTTTATGACCATGTGCGTATCCGCCCTTGCATTTACGACGCTGGATTCCGTAGCACGGATCGGCCGGATGTCGTTCCAGGAGCTCTTCAGTGTAGATGATATGGAGCATGCGGAAGGATGGAGAAAGGTGCTTTGCAATAAATATTTTGCAACGGTTATTACACTGGTGTTTGGCTATATCCTGACCCAGGTAGGATATTCCAATATCTGGCCGCTGTTCGGAAGCGCCAATCAGCTTCTGAGCGCTCTGGTACTGATTACGCTGTGCGTTTTCCTAAAAGTGACGGGAAGGGAATTAAGAACATTGATTCCTCCGTTCGTGATTATGCTGATTGTCACATTTACCGCTCTTGTGCAGAGATTCATCTCGCTTGTCAAGGCATTCTCTGATGGAACAGGTGTATTTATGGTAGAGGGTCTTCAGCTGATCGTTGCAGTGCTTCTGATGATCCTTGGTGTGACCATCGTTGTAACTTCAGGAAAAGAACTGTTGAAAAAGAAAGTGTCGAAATCATCATCCGTATCGGCTTAAAGGAGAAACAGGTCGGAATCATCAAGATAAGATGATTCCGATCTTTTTTTCCTGGAACGATATTTAGCCCGGAAAGAAACAGAAATATGCTATACTGAATGGGAGAAACGATTTGTAAATCAAAAGATTGTGTTGTAAAGAGAGGCAGAATATGGAATTGACAAGAAGACCAAGACGACTTAGAAAGAACGCCGCTATCCGGGACCTTGTCCACGAGACGGACGTCCGGGTGACGGATTTGATTGCCCCGGTTTTTGTAGTGGAAGGAGCGCAGAAAAAGGAGGCTGTTTCTTCCATGCCGGGGATCTTTCAGTATTCGATCGATACCTTGCAGATACATTTGAAAGAAGTATGGGACAGCGGAGTGCGTTCCGTAATCTTTTTTGGAGTGCCAGATCATAAGGACGCCTGTGGAAGCGGAGCTTGGGATCCGGACGGTGTCGTGCAGCGTGCTCTTCGGATGGCAAAATCATCTTATCCGGACCTGGTTTGTATTGCGGACATCTGTCTGTGTGAATATACGGATCATGGACACTGCGGAATTGTCAGAGACGGGGAAATCCTAAATGATGAAACACTGGAATACCTGTCCAGGGCGGCGGTTTCCTGTGCGGCGGCAGGAGCGGATATTGTGGCGCCCTCCGACATGATGGACGGGCGGATCGGTCACATGCGCCGGGCGCTGGATCAGGCAGGATATCAGGATACTTTGATTATGGCCTATTCAGTCAAATATGCGTCTTCCTTTTACGGACCGTTCCGGGAAGCGGCGGATTCGGCTCCGGCCTTTGGGGACAGAAAGACCTATCAGATGGACTGGAGAAATAAAACAGAGGCGGTCGTTGAGACGGCACTGGATATCGAGGAAGGGGCCGATATCGTCATGGTAAAACCTGCACTGGCTTATCTGGATATGGTGAAAACCATCCGGGACCGTTTTGATCTGCCGGTGTGCACCTACAGCGTCAGTGGGGAGTATGCCATGATAAAGGCGGCGGCACAGAATGGCTGGATCGATGAAAAATCGGTAGTGCTGGAAAGTCTGACGGCGATGAAACGTGCCGGAGCGGGAATGATCATCACGTACTACGCCCTGCCTGCAGCCCGGTGGATTCAGGAACAGCAGAAGGGAGAAACCTATGAGAGTCATTAATATTAACGGGAAGGCAGAGAAACGGAAACGTCTTCCCTTTGGATATGAAGATCCATCCTGTCCGGAAAGGACACTGGGAGCTACGGACAGATATCTGACCAGGAATGGGAGCCCCTGGTTTCCGGTGATGGGAGAATTCCATTTTTCCAGATTTCGAAGGGAGTTCTGGGAAGAGGAAATTGAGAAGATGAAGGCGGGAGAGGTACAGATCCTGGCCACCTATGTGTTTTGGATTCATCACGAGGAAAAGGAGGACCAGTGGAATTTTGAAGGGCAGAGAGATCTCAGAAGATTTCTGGAAGTCTGTGAAAAGTGCAGGATGCCGGTCCTGCTCCGCATTGGTCCGTGGAGCCACGGGGAGTGCCGAAACGGAGGATTTCCGGACTGGCTGATTCAGAAAGCGGGAATCGAGGTGCGGACGGATCAGCCCCTTTACCTGTCTTATGTGAGGCGGTTTTTCGAGAAAATATACGAGCAGACGGATGGTTTTCTCTGGAAGCAGGGAGGTCCGGTACTTGGGATTCAGGTGGAAAATGAATACGGACATTGCGGAGGACTGACCGGGGAGGCTGGAATCCGTCATATGAAGACGATCAAACATCTGGCGGAAGAAGCCGGATTTCGTGTGCCTTATTATACGGCAACCGGCTGGGGCGGAGCGATTGTGCCGGAGGGAGAAATGCTTCCGGTGCTGGGAGGATATTGTGATGCTCCGTGGGAGCAGCATCTGCATGAAATGCCTTTGAACGCGAATTATCTGTTCTCCCACAGCAAAGATGACGGCAATATCGGGACCGATCTTCAGAAAGAACGGGAACAGGAATTCACATACGATGTGGAAGCGTATCCATATCTGACAGCGGAGCTGGGAGGCGGCGTGCAGCCGACAATGCACCGGCGTCCGATTGCGGACAAGCGGGACACTTGCGCCATGGCACTTTGCAAGCTTGGAAGCGGAGCCAATCTGCTCGGATATTATATGTATCATGGCGGAACGAATCCGAAGGGAGAATACAGTACACTTCAGGAGTCAAAGGAGACAGGGTATCTGAATGATCTGCCGGTATATTCCTATGATTTTCAGGCGCCGATCGGAGAATATGGAAGGATCCACGAGGTGTTTTATCATCTCCGTCCCTATCATCTGATGCTGAAAGAATTTGGAAGCCGGATGGCTGAGACAACCTTCGTCCTGCCGGACTGGAGTGCAAGGAGGCCGGAAGATTTGACAGGGATCCGTGCGGCAGTGCGTCATGATGCGACAACCGGATCCGGATTTCTCTTCTGGAACCATTATCAAAGGCATGCGGTGCTGGAGGAGCATTTGCAAGAAGAAATCGTGGTCAAGACGAAGAAGCGGGAGATTCCATTTCCGAAAATGGATCTGAAAAACGGTATGTACGGGTGTTTCCCATATCAGTTTTCGTGGGGAGAGCTGCTTGTGGAGTCTGCAAATGCACAACTGCTTTGTGGGCTGAAAGACAGGCTTGTGTTCTTTGCGGATGATCCTGAAACCGTGGAGTACCGGGTGCGGGGAGACCGGTCCAAAATCATAACACTGTCACGGGAACAGGCGGAACACGCATGGAAAATCCATGACAGGCTGTTTCTGGCGGATGGCTGTATCTGTCAGGATGGAGAGGGATATGATCTGATTACTTTCTGTCCGGAAGGGAGGATCCGCTGTATTCCGGAAGGTGAGATTGGATATCAGTGTGAGGAAAAACATGCAAGAGTTGTGATACGAAATGTCGTGACAGACCCGGAGTATACGGATTATGAGCTGACAATCCAGTATCCGGACATGGCATTTCCGGAAAATTACTGGCTGGGAATTGATTTTGACGGAGACAGGGCAGAAATCAGAATCAACGGAGAAATGATAGGAGACTGGTTTTATACCGGAATGGAATGGCAGATCGGTCTGAAGTATTTTGACTGGCCAAAACAGATGACCGTGCGGATCTATCCAGTGAGAGAAGCGGTTTATCTGGAGAAAAAGCCGGAGAAAAGCTGTGAGATCCGAAAGATGGATATACAGACGGAATACAGAGTCGGACTTGGAAAGCTGAATTAGCAGACGATGGAGAGCTCTGGCAGGAGCGTTTCCGGCATTACAGCCAGAAACGTCCTACAAAGTATCCTCTTAGAATAGAAACGATTCCTTCCAGAATAAGGAAGAAACCGATGCCGGCGGCCATTGCTGCCATACCGGATAATGGATTGAGAAACGAGATGATTCCGACCACTGTCAGGATCAGACCCATTGCGGTAAACCATCCCCATCCTGGGATATGAAGCTGATGCAGATCGAAGGAATTTACCAGTTTGGTAATTCCTGAAAACATCATCCACATGCCGAAGATGATAGGAAGAGTCAAAGTGACCATCCATTCATTTCCAAGAACAAAAAGGGACAGCAGTACAGTCAGAATACCGTCTGCCAGAAACCATCCGGATCCGGCCATAAATCTATGGGAACTTACAAATATGACAATATCTACGATTCCGGAAATCAGCATCACAAATCCCAGCAGGAAGGAGAGACTGTAGAAGATAGTATCCGGTTTGAAAATGCAGAACAGTCCTGCAACGATCAGCAGGATTCCTGCGATGATCCATAAAGTACGAGAAGTTGATTTACGCATAACCACACACTCCTTTCTCTTGTTCTACATGGAATATAACACCGAAAATTTGGAATGTCAACAAATTGTGCAAAAAAAAGAGAAAATAAAGAGGAAAGCAAGTATAGATATCTGATTATTTAATAAAAAGATGGATATGGAGCATAAAAACGGGAACTGGAGAAATTCAGTTCCCGTTTTTTAAATCCCATTGAAAGGGGGATGCTATTTGATGCCATGCTTGTTCCGGTAGGTAAAAGAGGACGGATGATTCTTGCCCCATACGGTGTAGATGATGATGGAGAGGATATTGAAAACAACCATCATCACAAACATCTGGTGATATCCAAAGGAGGAAATCAGTGTACCGGCAATTCCGCCGCCCACTCCGATCCCGATATCGTAGGCACAAAGGAAAGTTGAGTTGGCGCTTCCTCTCCGCTCCGGTGGCGCAATGGCAACGGCCATGGACTGCAGAGCAGGTTCCAGTCCTCCGAATCCGAATCCGGCAAGGACAGCCGCAAATAGATAGGTTGCCACATTCGGGAACAGCCCCAACAACAGGAATGCTGCCAGCATGGCAATGTTGCAGGAATAGGCAAACACACTCTCCCCATGACGGTCCGTGACTTTCCCGGCCAGAAGCCGGGTGGCAAGAAGAGCAGCCGCCATAATGGCAAAGAAGATACCGCCGCTTGGCAGTCCCTGATCAGCGGCAAATTTTGCCGTGAAGTTTTCCAGCGCACCATAGGTCAGCATAAAGGTAAGTGCCGTTACAGAAGCGGGAAGCGCATCCTTGTCGACCAGTCCTTTCAGATTCAGCGGCTTTTTCTCCACTTCCACTTTCGGAAGTTTCATAAGCAGGAACAGGACCAGAGAAATGACGATGGAAATTGCGGCAAACAGAAACAGAGTAGTAAATCCCATGGAATCCATTAGTGCGAGTCCCAGTGCCGGAGCGACAGCGGTCGCAAGTGCGGTTGCCAGCCCAAACATTCCCATGCCTTCTGCAAATCTTGGTTTCGGAATGATATCTGTTGCGATGGTAGAGGTGGATGTGTTGGAGAATGCCAGGGATGCTCCATGTACCATACGGCATACAAACGCCAGATAAATTGTAGCAAAAACAAGGTATCCGACCGGCATCAGCGCCATGCCGCATAAACCGATAATTAGAATTGTTTTCCGCTTTCCATTGTCCAGCATCCATCCGATGAATGGCCGGAATACAACGGCAATGATGGAGAAAAGCGCGGCAGCAAGACCGGATACAGCCTCTGATCCTCCAAGATATTCGATATAAAACGGAAACGTGGACAGGATCATAAGATGATTCATAAATACAAGAAAGTTAATGATAATGATCAATACAAAATTCTTATTCCAGAGTTTTACATGTTGATCTTCCATAATGATTCTCCTCCTTCAAAATGATTTGACCGCAGAGCATGAAATGGGCAGGTCTGCAGACTTTTGTGCACGAAAAAACAGCTCCTGCGAAGTCCACAATTGGACTTACGCAAAAGCTGCTCATTGCCTAAATATTATAGCACACAAAAAGAAAAAGAGAAAAGAAAAATTTTAAATTTCCTTGATATGGAGTTTTTCGGGGAACGATGTATAATAGAAAGAAAAGGTGCAGAATGGAAAAAAGATGAAGAAAGAAAAATGGAAATCAATCTGGAAACAGGAAGAGGAAATTGCCCATGTTCATGGATGGGATTTTTCACATCTGGAGGGCAGATATGACGAGGAAAAGGATCTTCCGTGGGATTATCGGGAGATTGTCAATCAGTATTTGATGGAGAATACAGAACTTTTGGATTATGATACGGGAGGCGGAGAATTTCTGCTCTCACTGGGACATCCGGTGGAAAAGACATCAGCAACAGAAGGGTACCCGCCAAATGTAGAATTGTGCCGGGAAACACTGGAAGCTAAGGGAATCCGTTTTCGGGAGTGCAGTGATCCGGCGAAGATTCCTTATCCGGACGAAAGTTTTGACCTGATTATCAATCGGCACGGTGATTTTGATGCACCGGAACTGTACCGTCTTCTCAGACATGGCGGCATTTTTGTCACTGAGCAGGTAGGCGGAGAAAACGACCGGGATCTGGTGGAGCTGGTTCTGCCAGGGACACCAAAGCCGTATCCACATTTGAATCTAAAAGAGCAGAGGGGGGAATTTGAGAAGGCCGGATTTCAGATTCTCCGGGGAGAGGAAGCGTACCGGCCGATTGTGTTTTATGATGTGGGTGCATTTGTTTGGTTTGCCCATGTGATAGAATGGGAATTTCCGGGATTTTCGGTTCACCGGTGCATGGACAACCTTTTGCATATGCAGGAGATTCTGGAGCAGGATGGGAAGATAGAAGGAACTATTCACCGCTATCTGATTGTTGCAAGAAAACCTTAATAGGTCTTAATGAGCGGAAGGGAGGAAAAAAGTTTGATTTTATATTATTCTGGAACAGGAAACAGCGAATATGTAGCCAAACGGATTGGGAGAGCAGTGGATGATAATACTGTGGTAGATCTGTTTGAAAGGCTGAGAAACAGAGACTGCAAAGAGATGTATTCCGAACGGGCATGGGTGATTGTGACGCCCACTTATGCATGGAGAATTCCACGGATTCTGGAGGCATGGCTGAAGAAGACGAAGCTCTCCGGGAACAGGAAAATCTATTTTGTCATGACTTGCGGTTTGAATGCGGGAAATGCGGGAAAATATTTAAAGGATCTTTGCATGAGGAAACGGATGCAGTATTTTGGATGTATGACTATAGTAATGCCGGAAAATTACATTGCCATGTTCCGCACACCGTCGAAGGAAGAAGCAGTGAACATTATTCAAAAAGCAGAGAAGAAAATTGATGAGACAGTTTCCAGGATTCAAAAGAAACTTCCGTTTCCGCCGGAAAAAATTACTCCCATTGACAGACTGAGCAGCGGACCGGTGAATCAGCTTTTTTATCCGCTGTTTGTACATGCGAACAAGTTTTATGTTACCGGAGAATGTATCGCCTGCGGAAAATGTGAACAGGTATGTCCGATGAAAAATATCCGGATGCATCACGGCCATCCAACGTGGGGAGACCACTGCACACATTGTATGGCCTGTATCTGTAAATGTCCGGCAGAAGCGATTGAGTACGGAAAGCATAGCAAGGGGCTTCCGCGCTATACATTTCCAAAAGACCGGATCTCGATCTGAAGGGCAGAAACGATGAGGATTTATGTGGACGCGGACGCCTGTCCGGTCGTAAGGATTGTAGAAGAGACTGCAAAGAAGTATGGGGCGCCGGTGACGCTTCTTTGTGATACGAATCATGTGCTTCAGTCGGAGTACAGCGAAGTAAACGTGATCGGTGCCGGAGCGGATGCAGTGGACTTTGCCCTGGTGGGACTTTGCCGGAAAGGGGACCTGGTGGTGACACAGGACTATGGAGTGGCGGCAATGGCCCTTGGAAAGGGAGCTTTTTGCATTCATCAGTCCGGCAGGTGGTACACAAATGAGAATATTGACCAGATGCTGATGGAACGGCATCTGTCGGGAAAGGCCCGAAGAGCTTCCAAAAAGAATCATCTGAAAGGACCAAAGAAACGGACTGTGCAGGATGATGTCAGATTTGCGGAATCGTTGGAACAGTTGATTCAAAAGGCACTCCGGGAACAGTAGGAAGAATCAATGGAATGAAAGGAGATTGGATAACATGGAGAAGAGGTTGGCAGTGATATTTCCGGGAGTGGGTTATCATGTGGACAAGCCGCTTTTATACTACAGCAGAAAACTGGCAAAAGAGTATGGATATGAGGTAGTCTGTGCAGATTACGGTACACTTCCTTCCGGAATCAAGGGCGATGCACAGAAAATGTATAAGGCATATGAGCAGGCCCTTGCAAATGTGACGGCAGGGCTTTCCGATGTGGATTTCGAATCTTATGACCAGGTGCTGTTTATTTCGAAAAGTATTGGCACAGCAGTGGCAGCTTCGTTTGATGCGATCAATCACATTGGTGCAGGACAAATCTATTATACTCCGGTGGAAGCATCCTTTCAGGCAATCGGCACAGAAGGAATTGTATTTCATGGAACAGGTGACGACTGGGCGAAGACGGAGGCTATTTCCAGGGAATGTGAAAAAAGGGGACTGCCCCTGTATCTGACAGAAAACGCGAATCATTCTATGGAAACCGGAGACACCTTGCAGGATCTGGAAATTCTGCAGACCATTATGAAAGAAACCAGACAGTATATCCAGAGCTTTACTGTCAATGGGAAGAGGAAGTAAAGAAATGAGTACTAAAAAAACATATGAACAGGCAATAGAAGAGCTTTCTTTGATGCTGCTGTATTTGACCAGACAACAAGACCGGAATGAATTCTGCCGGTATCGAGAACTAAGCTGGAAAGGATATAACTTTGACATTTTAGATAAAATGGAGAAGGAGGAGCTGCTTTGGCAGCCGAAAAGCAGACGGGGATATGATAAATATCTTTATCTGTCTGAAGCGGGCAGGAAGAAAGCTCAAAAGCTGTTGGCGGAATATGGCCTGCCGGACCAGGAGATGCAGGAACATTTTGAATTTCGGTATATTCGCCCGGAAGAGGCAGAGCAGGCGGCCGAGATTGAGCAGATTTGTTTTCCACCAAATGAGGCCTGCACCGGGAAAATGATGAAAGACCGGGTGGCAGCGGCCCCGGAATTGTTTTTAGTGGCAGTGGATCGGGGAAATGGAAAACTTGCAGGGTTTTTGTGCGGACTTGCGACAGATGAATATACATTTCGGGACGATTTCTTTAGTGATACTTCGCTTTATCAGCCGGAGGGTAAGAATGTTATGCTGCTGGGTCTGGATGTTCTCCCGGAATATCGCAGACAGGGACTTGCGAGGGAGCTAATGTACCAGTATTTGAGAAAAGAACAGGAAAGAGGAAGAAAGATGGTGATTCTGACCTGTCTGAAAGATAAGGTGAAAATGTATGAGAAAATGGGCTTTACGAATCGGGGACTGTCAGATTCTACCTGGGGAAATGTCTCATGGTATGAAATGACCTGCGTGTTGAATATCTGATGAAATAGAACCGGCCGTGAAAACCAGAATAATTCTGGATTTTACAGCTGGTTCTAATTTTCTTTTGCTATCTGGCTTATTGATTTCATTTTCTCAGCTTCTTTCACACGCAGCGTGAGAGTCAAGAACCGGAAGAAAAGAAACAGAAAATGCAAAAAGAAGAGCTGTTTTCAGGCGCTAATAGTGGTAAGATAGAACATACACGGAGAAGGTGAAAAGAAAGGATCAACAAATGTGCAGTTTGTTTTATATCGATGAGACGATTTTGCAAAAGATCAAACCGCTTGTTCAGGAGCGGGACAAGAATTCTGAGAAAGTAGAGCCGGGACACGATATCCGTCCGACACAGCATGCATGGATTCTGGAGTGGAACGGGAAAGGGATCTGCCTTTCCGGAATGAAATGGGGATATCCGGGAATTCAGAAAACCGGTGTGCTGATTAACGCGCGGGCTGAATCGGTTCTGGAAAAACGGATCTTTTCAGATGGAATCCGACATCACCGGGCCATTATTCCGGTGAAATATTTTTATGAATGGAATCAACAAAAGGAGAAGAATACATTTGAACGGCCGGATGGTCAAATTCTGTATCTGGCCGGATTTTTTGATATAATTGACAATGAGGAGCGGTTTGTGATTCTGACGACGGAAGCAAACGAATCGATGAGGCATATTCATCACCGGATGCCGCTGATTCTGGAACCGGAGCAGATCACGGACTGGCTTCGGGATGAGAAAGCCGCCGAAAAGATGCTGAGACAGATTCCGATTGAACTGAAACGGAAGGCGGATTATGAACAGATGACATTATTTCCAATGTAAGGGGAGAAAAAGAGTATGAAAATAGAAATGCATGTTCACACGAGCGAGGGAAGCCCATGTGCGAAAGTTGAGGCGAAAGAGATTGTAAATGCGTACGCACGGGCCGGTTACGATGCAGTTGTTATTACAAATCATTTTGATACAGTATTGCTTAATAAGTTTGGAAAGTCAGACAGTGAAAAAATTGAAAGGTATTTGTTAGGATACCGGAAAGCAAAAGTGGCCGGACAAAAATTTGGAATCCAGGTAATGCTAGGGGTAGAAATACGGTTGGAACCGGATGAAGAAGATTTTCTGATATATGGCATTGATGAAACGTTTTTGTTTCAGCATCCGGATCTTTGCTATTTGAGTCAAGAGGAACTTTATTATTTATGTCATTCTAATGGAGCAGTGCTGTATCAGGCACATCCATTCCGGGATCCATGTGTCCCAAGAGATCCGCAGTTTCTGGACGGAGTCGAATATAACCAGAGGCCAAACAGTGGAAATCATAATGAAAAATTGGATGAATGGAGAACTGCATATCCGGAACTGAAACTGGTATCCGGAAGCGATTGCCATGATCTGGATCAAGTGGGATTCGGGGGAATTGAAACAGCGGAAGAAATTCATGATATCCGGGAATTGGTAGAGCTCATGAAAAAAGGAAGAATACGGTTAATTATCAGTCAGTAAATTCACAGGTAAGGGGAGAAAAGCGCATGATTTTGCAGGAATTTGACCCTTCGAAAGAAGCGGTCATTAATGTGGAAGATGTGATTGATGCAGTGCCGGGCATGCCGGAGATTGGTGTGTCATGCTATTCCAGAATCACACTGGAGAGGATAGCTTCCGAATTAAATGCTGTCAGGATTGCATCAACCAGTACGGCCAATGGAGAAACAGACGTATATAAAGCAGTCTATAAAGGAAAAGAAATTGCATTGTTTATGATGGATGTGGGAGCGCCGATGAGCGTGACGATGCTGGAGGATGTTTTTGCCATGGGTGTGCAAAAAGTAATTGTTTTTGGCTCCTGCGGCGTCCTGGACAGGAAGATTGATGACTGCTCTGTGATTATTCCAAATCGGGCTGTGCGGGATGAGGGAACCAGTTATCATTATGCTACGCCGGCAGATGAGATAGAAGTCAACGAAAATTATCTGGATCTATTCACAAAGATGCTGGAGAAAATGAAAGTCCACTATACTATTGGAAAGGTGTGGACAACAGATGCCTTTTACCGGGAAACTGTGGAAAAGGTTAGTAGGAGGAAAGAAAATGGCTGCATTTGTGTAGATATGGAATGTTCTGCAAATGCCGCTGCGGCAAAGTTCCGGGGCAGAGAGCTGTTTCAGTTTTTCTACGCAGCAGACAATCTGGATGCAGAGCAGTGGGATGTGAGAAGTCTTGGAAATGACCAAAAATTAACAGAGAAAGATCGGATTGCCACAATCGCATTAGAACTGGCAGTACAGATTTGACATAGAAACGAAAAACAGGGTACTGATGAGCAGTGCATGGAGGTGAGAAAGCGGCATGAATCTGGAAGACGCGATAGAGATACTGGAAGTGGAAGCGGGAGATGGAAAACCGGAGATTCGGAAAAAATACCGGAGTCTCATGCGGCGTTTTCATCCGGATGTGCTGGGATCGGACCGCCCGGAGCAGATTCAAAGGGCTCAGGAGATGAATGAGGCATATCGTCTTTTGATGGAGCAGGATCTCTCCCTTCTACGCATGAGAAGAAAAAAACGAAAATGGCAGTGGACGGGAACCATCAATGAACAAGCCTTCTGCGAGCGGAATGTCTATTTGTACTATAGTATGGAAGTGGAAGGAGAGCATTTATATTATCAGGCGGTCCGCGGGAAATATCTGTGGGATCCGGATGAGGAAGAGTTTCGCCTGTTCATGACCAGTCTTCACCATGCATCCAGGGAGCTGCTGGAACAGGTAGAGAGAAAGCGCGGATTTGCGGGAGCAGATGATATCAGGCACAGAGAAAGGCGGTTTAAGATACAGGCTGAGTTGTTCCATCTCCTGACGCAGCAGTTCATTGATCCGGTGCAGGCGTTGAAAAAAGTGGAAAAGCCAAAGATGACTGACAAAGACGGACGGGAAATATACCGTTTCCGTGCATGGGTAGGTGTGGAAGAACCGGCGATTCGGACGGCCAGGATATTAAAAAAAGGAGATCTGCTGTATCCGAAGGCATTTCAGGGACATCAGATTCTGGTAAAAAGCGGAGAAGGCGTGACGCTTGGGCATTTATCTTTTGATGAAGATTATCTGTATTTCTGCATGATTCCGCTTCTCAGGCAGAAGTGTGCAAAAATACGGATGCATGTGCGGGACGTAAAGATGCAGGGAGCACGCCCTTACCGCGCCAAGGTGGATCTGGATTTTTATTTCCGTCTGGAGAAAGAGGCAGAGGCTTATCGGCAGATGGATGCGAACGAAGAAATAAGGAACGTGCTATCGGACTATGCCAAAGAAGACTGGATTTCCGCTTAATCATCCAGTAATATAAAAGGTATGAAAAAGGAGTTGGGTTATGGAAATAAAGTTGGAATTGGTAAAAGAGGAAGAAAAAGAGATCTTATTCCGCCTCCTTCAGTATTCTCTGTTTGAAGAAAATATCAAGGAAATGAATGAAGAAGGTATTTTTGACTATCCATGGTTTGATGCTTATTTTACGGAAAAAGACCGTTATGCGTTTTTTATTAAAGAAAAGGAATCGGACAGCCTGGCGGGTTTTGTCATGGTAAACTCTTATCTGCAGAAGTTTAGCGAGGGTCACAGCATAGCGGAGTTTATGGTGATCCCAGGCTATCGAAGAAAAAAAGTTGGAAAACAGGCTGCATATGCCTGCTTTGACCGGTTCAAAGGAAACTGGGAAGTATCTCCGGCCAAAGAAAGCAGTCAGGCATATTATTTTTGGAAACATGTGATCGGTGAATATACGAATGATTCCTATCAATGGGAAGACGGGATCTTTCTATTCCATTGTTAGAACAGGACGAAATATTGGAATCCAAGCTGACGCTGTACATAGGAGGGAAAAATGATACTTGAAACAGAACGATTGTATTTGCGGGAAATGAAACAGAATGATTTTCAGGCATTGTGCAGGATTTTACAGGACGAAGAAGCAATGTACGCATATGAAGGAGCGTTCAGCGATGCCGAAGTGCAGGAATGGCTGGACAGGCAGATTTTCAGGTATCAAAAATGGAAGTTTGGACTTTGGGCGGTGATTTTAAAAGAGACAGATGAAATGATCGGACAGTGCGGGTTGACCATACAGAAGTGGAAGGATACGGAAGTGCTGGAAATCGGATATCTGTTTGAAAGGCGGTACTGGCACCAGGGATATGCAACGGAGGCTGCAAAAGCCTGCAAACAGTATGCGTTTGAAATCCTGGATGCGGATGAAGTCTGCTCGATTATCAGGGATACCAACACGGCCTCTCAACATGTGGCTCTTAGAAATGGTATGACAAAGAAAGACAGGTGGACCAAGCATTACAAGGGTGTGGATATGCCGCACGACCGATATGTAGTATACCGCGATAGATAGCAAGAAGGACTGGAAAAGGAGGATCGATATGATTGGACCAGAATTAGCAAACTTTCGGGATCTGGGAGGACTCGAAACTGTGGATGGAAGGAAAGTTGCTCCGAAGCGTCTGCTGCGTTGCGGGGATATGTCAGAACTTACGCCGGAGACGATCGGCGCGCTGCAGAAGGAGTATCAGGTGGCAAATGTGATTGACCTTCGCACGGAAAAAGAAAGGAGGAAAGCGCCGGACTGTGAGGTGCCGGGAGCGGTGTCCTATGTGCTGGATTTCTTTCCGGGAGAAGAGCTGATGGGACGCAAGACGATGGCAACGGGAAGCAAAGAACAGCTGACCCAGATGAAAGACGCCGGGCTGCTGCATGCATATATGAAGGAACTGTATGCGGATTTTATTACGAATCCAACTGCAAGGGACGCGATGCGCAGTTTTCTTCAAATCCTGCTTGATACGGAAAAAGGAGCAACGGTCTTTCACTGCTTTGCAGGAAAAGACCGGACCGGAATTTCGGCAGCGGTCATTTTGAACATTCTGGGAGTGCCAAAAGATACGATTATGGAAGATTATCTGATGACGAACCAGATGCGCGCTGCGGCTAATCAGGTGATTCTGGACGGCCTGAGACAAAAAGATGCGCCGGAAGAAACGCTGAAGTCGGTAGAAACTGCTTTAAGCGTACATGAGGATTATCTGAGGACCAGCTTTGAGACAGCGGAAACGGTGTACGGCTCTTTTGAGAAATTTATTGAACAGGGTCTGGATATCGATGCAGAAAAGCAAAAACGTCTGCAGGAACTTTACTTACTTTAGGAGGATTTTATGAATCAGAACATAAACGTTGCGGATTACGAGAACGGACTGGCAAATCTGGCCAATTCGGTGCTACGGACATTTGGCATTGAAACAGGAGAAAAGAAGACGCTTGCCTGTCTGGATCCGTATCTGGAAAAAGAATATGAAAATATCGTTGTATTTCTGCTGGATGGAATGGGGACCCGTATTCTGGAGGAGAATCTGGATACGGATGGATTCTTCCGGACCCATCTGAAGCATTCCTACAGCTCCGTATTCCCTCCGACAACGGTGGCGGCAACCACTTCCATCCGAAGCGGGATGGAGCCGTGTGAGCACAGATGGCTTGGGTGGGACTGTTATTATCCGCAGATTGATAAAAATGTTACTGTTTTTACCAACAGGGAGACCGGAACCAGCAATCCGGCAGCAGATTATCATGTAGCTGAGAAGTATTGCGGATACGAGACAATCGTGGAAAAAATCAACCGACACGGTGGGGAGGCTTATGAGGTCATGCCGTTTGCGGAGCCGTTTCCCAAAACCATGGAAGAAGTCTGCGGACAGGTTGAAATGGTGTGTAAAAAACCTGGAAAGAAGTATAT
>CAJFMZ010000019.1 GCA_904393575.1 uncultured Sellimonas sp.
AAGAAATATCCGATTTCATTTCCGCATCCGGGGTGGTCGGAGCAGAATCCGGAAGACTGGTATGAGAAGAGTATGGAAGGAATCCGGGAGTTGACAGAGGATGTTGACCGGTCGGAAGTGGCCGGGATCAGTTTTGGCGGTCAGATGCATGGTCTGGTGGCGCTGGATGAGAAGGACCAGGTGATCCGGCCGGCCATTCTGTGGAATGACGGCCGTTCTACGAAGGAGACGGATTATTTGAATGAAGTGATCGGGCGGGACAGGCTGTCTGAATATACAGCCAATATTGCGTTTACGGGATTTACGGCGCCAAAGATCCTCTGGATGAGGGAAAATGAGCCGGAGAAGTTTGCCCGGATCAGGAAAATCATGCTCCCGAAGGATTATCTTGCATATCGGCTGTCGGGGACATTTTGCAGTGATTATTCGGACGCGTCCGGTATGCTGCTTTTGGATGTCAAGAACAAATGCTGGTCCGAAGAGATGATGGAAATCTGTGGAATCAGACGGGAGCAGCTTCCGGAGCTTTATGAGAGCTATCAGGTGGTTGGTACACTGAAAAAGCAAGAGGCCGAAAAACTTGGACTTCCGGAGAGTGTAAAAATCATTGCAGGAGCCGGGGACAATGCGGCGGCGGCCGTGGGAACCGGAACTGTGGGAGAGGGAAGGTGCAATATTTCCATCGGGACGAGCGGAACGATCTTTATTTCCAGCCGGAAGTTTCAGGCAGATCCGTTTCATGCGCTTCACTCGTTTGCGCATGCGGACGGATATTATCATTTGATGGGGTGCATGCTCAGTGCGGCCTCCTGCAATAAATGGTGGCTGGAAGACATTATCGGGACATCGGATTTTGCAAAAGAGCAGGAGGGCATCGAAAAGCTGGGAGAAAATCAGGTGTTCTATCTTCCATATCTGATGGGAGAGCGTTCGCCGCACAATGATCCGACGGCACGTGCGACCTTCACTGGAATGACGATGGACACGACCAGAGAGGAGATGACGCAGGCGGTACTGGAAGGAGTTGTATTCGGCCTTCGGGATTCGCTGGAAGTGGCGAGAAATCTTGGAATCCAGATTGAACGGACGAAAATCTGCGGAGGCGGGGCCAAGAGCCCGCTCTGGAAGAAGATGGTGGCAAACATCATGAATCTGAAAGTGGATGTGATAGAAAGTGAGGAAGGACCGGCGCTTGGAGGGGCGATTCTTGCTGCGGTTGGATGCGGCGAATTCGCAAGTGTCGAGGAAGCGGCCGGAAAGCTGGTAAAAGTGGTGGAAACCGTGGAACCGGAACCGGAGCTGACACAGAAATACGAAAGATGTTATCAGAAATTCCGGAAAATTTATCCTGCATTAAAGCCGGTATTTCGAGAGATTGTATCCTGAATGAAAAGAAGAAGCAGCTGTTTTTAGAGATGGAAGCGGCTGCTTCTTGTTTCTTTTTATGATTCGTGTTACTGTAAAAGGGACAGAAAAAAAGAAGGAGATCATAATGAGAGAATCGATTTTATTAATGAATTTTAAAGATAAAAAGCAGTTAAAAGGCATCCAGATGACCGCCTTTTTGCTGAAGTTGAAGATCCGGATGGTGGAGGAGAAAGATTTTCTCCAGCCGCTTGGGTATCTGGCAGGAGTAGAAGGGATTGAACCTTCCGGGGAAGTATTTGAGGGACCGGCTCCGGCCCATGAGATCCTCGTGTTTGCAGGGGTGTCGGATGCGAAGCTTCAGAGGATGCTGGCGGAAATGCGCAGAAACGGAATCAAAAAGGTGGATCATAAAGCCGTGTTGACCCCGACCAATGTGCACTGGAATACGATTCAGCTCTACGAGGAGCTTGACAAGGAGCATCAGGCTCTGCAGAAGGGACAGAAGGCGCACGAAAGTGGCAGTGCGGAGGCAGATGCATGAAATATACAGGGGTAGAAAAGGCAGTATTTCTGGAGAGGCCGAACCGCTTTATTGCCTATGTCAATGGAATCCGGGGGCAGGAGGAAGTCACGGAGACGGTCCATGTCAAAAATACCGGACGGTGCAGGGAGCTGCTTCTCCCGAAGGCGGAAGTCTATCTGCAGCGGTCGGACAATCCGAACCGGAAGACAAAATGGGATCTGATTGCGGTGGAGAAGGACGGACAGATTATCAACATGGATTCCCAGGTGCCGAACAAGGCTGCGGAGGAATGGCTCCGGGAAGGGAAACTGTTTCCGGATATCGTACAGATCCGCCCGGAGTACCGGTACGGGAATTCCAGAATTGATTTTTGTGTGGAGACAAAAGAAAAACATGTCCTGATTGAGGTCAAGGGCGTCACTTTGAAAGAAGGGGAGACTGCCCGTTTTCCCGATGCTCCAAGTGAGCGCGCGGTGAAGCATCTGGAGGAGCTGATCCATGCTGTGGAAGAGGGATGGGAGGCTTACGTCTTTTTTGTCATTCAGATGAAAGGTGTGAAAGAAGTCCTGCCAAATGTGGATACACACCCGGAGTTTGCCCGTACCTTGTGGAAAGCGAGGGAGAAGGGAGTACATCTGATTGCAAGAGACTGTATTGTCACAGAAGATGAGATACGGATTGACCAGGAGATTCCAGTCCGGTTTCCAAAAGAGATGGAAGATGGGGAGACGCCCGAAGAGCGTCTGAAACATCTGCCGGACCCGCTGATTGCCTGGTTCCGGAAGGAGAAGCGGGATCTGCCCTGGAGAAGGGATGGGTCTGCTTATCATGTCTGGGTATCTGAAATTATGTTACAGCAGACGCGGGTAGAGGCGGTGAAGCCGTTTTATGAAAGATTTCTAAAGGCGCTGCCGGACATACGGGCTCTGGCGGAGGCTCCGGAGGAGAAGCTTCTTAAGCTGTGGGAAGGGCTTGGATACTATAACCGTGTCCGCAATATGCAGAAAGCAGCCCGTCAGATCGTGGAGCTCTACGGAGGAGAAATGCCGGCGGATTACGACAAGATTCTGGCCCTTTCCGGAATTGGAACCTATACGGCAGGAGCGGTCAGTTCGATTGCGTTTGGAATTCCCAAACCTGCGGTGGACGGGAATGTGCTGCGGGTGCTGACCCGTATTCTGGCAGATGACGAGGACATCATGAAAGCTTCGGTCAAGAAGCGGATGGAGGGGCTTCTGGAAGAAGTGATCCCGGCGGATGCGGCCAGTGATTTCAATCAGGGACTGATCGAACTGGGAGCCATTGTGTGCGTGCCAAACGGCGAGCCCAAATGCAGAAAATGCCCGGTAAGAGCATTCTGTCTTGCATTCCAGAGGGGAACGCAGATGTCCTATCCGGTCAAGAAAAAAGCCAAAGCCCGGAGGATCGAGGAAAAGACAGTCTTTCTCTTAAAAGACGGAGAACAGTTTGCCCTTCACAAAAGACCATCCAGGGGACTGCTGGCAGGACTTTATGAGTTCCCGAATACAGAAGGAAAGCTTACACAGGAAGAAGCGCTGCGGTACATTTCGAAGATGGGGCTTTCGCCCCTTCGGATCCGGAGCATCGGTGAGGCAAAGCACATTTTCAGCCATGTAGAATGGCATATGACCGGATATGCAGTACGTGTGGACGAGCTGGAAAAAACAAACGTCAGCGATCTGATTTTTGTGCATCCGGAGGAGATTCAAAAGGAATATCCGATCCCGGCTGCCTTTGAGGCATTTACAGATCAGATTGGAGTGTTGATTGGTCAGGAGAAATATGAGCAGGAGAACTCATAGAAAACTCCTATAAAATTATAGAAATATGACAAATATCAATTACCCTATTCCTGTCAAATAATGTTACCATATAGGGTAGATAGGCAAAAGACAGGAGGAAGAAAATGGAACTGATTAAAGAATTACCAGATGTGTTTGAGGAATTTGCCGAACAGAGACAGCAGTCTTTCTTAAGCATCAAAGAACTGAAAGATAAGGGAGTGCCGATTGTCGGTACATTCTGTACATATTTCCCGCAGGAGATCGCAATGGCAATGGGAGCTGCGACCGTGAGCCTTTGCTCGACATCCGATGAGACGATCCCGGCTGCAGAGAAAGATCTGCCAAAGAATCTCTGCCCGCTGATTAAATCCAGTTACGGGTTTGCGGCAACGAAAAAATGTCCATTTTTCTACTTTTCGGATCTGGTTGTAGGAGAGACAACCTGTGACGGAAAAAAGAAAATGTACGAATACCTCAGCCAGTTCAAGGACGTCTTTACAATGGAGCTTCCGAACAGGCAGACAGAGGAGGGACTGAAACTCTGGAAAAAAGAGATTATCCGGTTTAAAGAATATCTGGAACAGAAATTCGAAGTGACTATCACAGAGGAGCAGGTAAGAGACGCGGTCCGGATTCAGAACGAAGGAAGAGTTGCCCTGAAGCGTCTCTATGAGCTGATGAAACATGATCCGGCTCCAATGAAAGGACAGGACCTGTTTAAGGTATTATATGGAAGCACCTTCAAGCCGGACAGATCCAAAATCCCGGCGGAGGTCAATGCCATTGCCGATAAGATTGAAAAAGAGTATGCGGAAGGCAAGATGGAAGAGAAAAAGCCGAGAATCCTTGTAACCGGATGTCCGATCGGAGGCGCAACGGAGAAGGTCATCAAGGCCATTGAAGATAATGGTGGAATCGTGGTAACCTTTGAAAACTGCTCCGGAGCCAAATCCATTGACAAGCTCGTAGACGAGGATACAGACGATATCTACGAGGCAATCGCTGAGAGATATTTAAGTATTGGATGCTCTGTCATGACTCCGAATCCGAACCGTCTGGAACTTCTTGGAAGACTGATGGACGAGTATCAGGTAGACGGCGTTGTCGAGATGATCCTGCAGGCATGCCATACTTACAATGTGGAGAGCCTTGGAATCCGCAGATTTGTAAATGATGAGAAAGGCAAGCCGTACATCAGCGTGGAGACCGATTATTCCCAGGCTGATATCGGACAGCTCAATACCCGGATTGCGGCATTTATTGAGATGCTTTAATCTGAGGACTGAAAGAATAAAGAAAAAGAAAAATCCCCTCCGGAATTCATGCGGTGCAGCATGGATTCTGGAGGGGATTTTTGACAGCCGGAAGCTGGTTATTCGCCTATGGCTTTTTTGACAGAACGCTTTGTTTTGGCATGATAAGCATTCCTGGATTCCTTTGCATATATAACCGGATAAAGCAGCGTTGCCATACAGCCGGCCAGCGTGACATCAATAACAGAATGCTGTTTTAAAAACATGGTAGCCAGAATAATCGCGGTTCCGAGAATCAAAGAACCGTAATGAATCACCTTCCGGCCGGAGAGTGTCTTGTTATGCGAGATGGCAATGCAGACGCCGATGGAATTAAATACGTGAATACTTGGAAGCACATTGGTCGGCGTGTCTGTCCTGTACAGTATCTTCACCATATCTACAAAGATATTATCGCGTTCAAAATGAACCGGGCGGAGATTCAGCCCATTCGGATAAACGGTGGAGATGATCAGAAAGATCGTCATCCCGGTAAACAGGAACGCGGCAAGTCGATAAAATCCGGATACATCATGAAAGAAGAACCAGATAAACGTAACCGCAATAAATACAAACCACAGAAGATACGGGATGATGAAATATTCTATAAAAGGAATATAATCATCAACCGCCGCATGAATGATGTGGAAATTGGATGTTTCAGTTACGTGATGCTCAAGATAGTAAAACCAGGGCATGTAAATAAAAATATATAAGAATACCCAGGCATGTTTGTATCGGCAAATAAAGGTTTTGAATTTACTTCTTGAAGACATGCGGATGACTCCTTTAAATGAAATTAATGAAAACAGCCGGATTACTCCACGTTTAAAGTAGTCTCGGCGATATTGCTGCTGGATCCAAATGTTTCATAAAGCTGAAGCGTCACATCGGACTGATCCAGAAGAATGAAGGAAGTGCAGACACGTACGCTGTCTCCCTGTTTTACTTCGGCGCTTTCATTTTCGGATAATGGTTCGTCTGAGACAATGGTCGGATCCAGAGTCGTGTTGTCCTGCATGGCCTTGAATGTGACTGCAACAGATGGAACCAGAGTTTCCGATCCTTTATTGGTGATCGTATAGTAAACCATCAGCGACTGCTGACCTTCGTAGTCGGTTCCAACCTTGGATTTCTCAAAGGATACCGTAAAGTCGTCTGTCGTCAGCCGCAGATTCTTTCCGGAACTTGCAGAACTTTGAGGTACCACGTATCCGGAAACATAGTAAGCACCTGCAGCTGCAGCGACTGCTATGATCAATACAAGAATCCGAAGCGCTACGTGAATCTTCTTTGCACAGCACAGCGCAAATAACAAAAACGCGCCGATCAGAGCTGAAACAAAGAGCAGGATCTGAACAATCATGACGGAACCTGGTATAAAAAATCCTCCTATGGCTCCGCCCAGATAAAAGATGCAAGGCACCACAAATGCAGCGGCGGAATTCCTGCGGTGGGTGAATAAAACGATCAGTCCTCCGATCAACAGGCAGATTCCAAGAATCATGCCGGCAGTACCCGTAAGTCCAGGCGTATGTATGAAAGTGGTGGCAATTCCAGAATCATAAGCCTGGTAAGCGAGAAACGCGGCGCAGAGAATCGAAACGATGCCCGCCAGGATCCGGAAGCCGCCAAGGACAGGGGCTTCTCCTTCCTCCTCAGAAAGATCATCCGAGCCTTCGTTTTCCTTTATATTCAGCATAGCCTCATAATTGGCCTTCATTTCTTTTTCCCGTTCATTTCTTACCGTTTCCGGTGGAATATTAGAATAAACCGGCGTTTCCTGCTGCCGGGATTCCGGTGACGGTTCCTTCGTCTCCTGAGCATCCGGTACATTCTCTTCCGGCTGTGCCGCTTTTTCCGGCTGTTCATCCAGCTGCTCTGGCTCAGGTCTGGCAGGCTCTGCCTTAGGCTGCTCCGGTGCCTCCGAGACAGGCATCGTTTCCGGAACAGATTCCTCTGTATCTTTTACTGCCGCTTTCGGTGCGGCTTTTTTCTTTCGAACAGGTCTGGCAGCCTGAAATCGATCCAATGTTTCCTGGCTGAATTTCTTTTTGCAGGAATCACATAAAAAGTAGCCAGGTGTCTTTTTACTTTCCCGCAGTTCATGACCACATTTCGGACATTTCATAGCATTTCTCCCCTTTTCATTTGTATGTCCAGTGTTCTGATGGAAATTACAGTATTCTTTCTTCCATCAGTAAAATTTAGTATACCACATTTCTGTGAAAAGAGATTGAATATTTTATAAATATTTCAAGATACGATCACTTTTAGCGGACTGTGTTCCAGAGAGGCAGTCAGATGCTGCTGGAGGAAAACCGGTTCTCCATCCGTGTGGACAGGAAGAGGCGCACAGGTGTGTATCGTAACCTTGCGGCAGGAGAACATATGAATTCCGCGAAAGTGCGTATGTTTCCCAAAAAGTGCGAACGGAAGTGTAAGAAGCAGACGGGGTGCTCTGAGACCAGAAACGACAAGGACATTCAACAGACCGTCGTCCGGCTTTGCGTCCGGGCAGAAATAAAAGCCACCACCTTCACAGGGATGGTTCATCACCGCGGCGAACCATCCTTCCTGGAAGGAGAGGGAACGCCCGTCATCCAGATCGATCTGGAAGGTACAGGGAGAGGTGAGAATCAGACGGTGGACCGCGATCATGGCGTATGTAAATTTGCCAAGATGAAGCCGGTTCAGGACCGGTTTCCATTTTGATACGACAGCTTCGTGACAGATGGCGGCATCAAAACCGATACCGGCGCTGACTGCGAACCGCCGGCGTTTCTTTTCGTAGGAAATGAAGCCCATGTCCATCCGGACGATCCGGCCTGGATGCAGGATGATTTCCAGTGCCCGGAGCGGGTCAGATGGAATACCGAAGCTTCTGGCAAAATCATTGCTGGATCCGGTAGGAATATAGCCAAGAGTAATCCGGTCCGGATAGCAGATGCCGTTTAGCACTTCGTTGACGGTGCCGTCTCCGCCAAGAACAACAAGAGTGTGTTCTCTGCCGTCTGCTGTCAGCTCGCGGACATAGGAAGCGGCGTGTTTTTGGTATTTGCTGAAAAAAGCAGTATAGTGGATCCGGCGTTTTTTCAGTTCTTCCTCTACCGTGTTCCAGACTGTAAGGCCTCTCCCGGAGCGGGAATGGGGATTGATGATAAAGGTATACATAATTCCTCCTAAGTAAGTCTCCGTATATGAAAAACCGCCTTCGGGGCCCTTGCCGGCCGGTTTTCCGAAGGCGGAATATTACTGAAAAATCTTATCTGTCAGAACGAGGCATTTCCCATGCCTGATGGTCGGTATGCAGAAGCTGGTGCGCTCTGTGGGACAGAGGCTGCCCCATAAAATCTGCATAGAGTTTCTGGACGTCCGGATTCTCGTGGGAGAACCGAAGCGGCGCATTCTTATCCAGGAAATAGAGGCGCTGTCCTCTTTCGTAGGCCAGTTCTTCGCCATCGTGGATGACCTGGCCGCCTCCGCCTACGCATCCGCCTGGGCATGCCATGACTTCGACAAAATCATAATGGACTTCTCCGCGCTCAATCTGCTGCAGAAGACGTCTCGTATTTCCGAGACCGCTGACAACGGCAGCTTTTACAACTGCATCTCCGATCTGGATTTCCGCGGATTTTACACCTTTTCCGTCATTTCGTACATCCTGGAAGGCATCCGGTTCCGCGTTTCGGCCTGTCACAAGATAGTAGGCGGAACGAAGGGCAGCCTCCATCACACCGCCGGTTACACCGAAAATTACACCGGCGCCCGTATATTCTTTCATCAGCCTGTCGAATTCCTGGTCTTCCAGGGACTGAGGCGGAATATGTGCGGAGCGGATCATGCGGGTCAGTTCCCGTGTAGTCAGAACTACATCCGTATCATGTCCTGCGTATTCCTCGTAAAAGAGTTCCATATTGCTTTCGCCTTTCTTTGCGACGCAAGGCATAATGGAAATCGTAAAAATGCGGTCCGGGCTGACATGGATGGAATCCGCAAAATAGGTTTTCATGACTGCGCCGAACATCTGCTGCGGAGACTTCGCGGTGGAAAGCTGCGGCACCAGATGAGGGAACTGAGATTTAATAAACCGGATCCAGCCCGGACAGCAGGAGGTGAACATTGGACGAAGCTTTGTCTCTCCTTTTGTGAACCGTTCCAGAAATTCATTTCCCTCTTCCATAATAGTAAGATCAGCGGAAAAGCTCGTATCAAACACATAATCCACACCGATCTTACGGAGCGCGTCCGCAATCTTTCCGACGGTTGCCTCTTCCCTCGGAATTCCAAGGGCTTCACCCCAGGCCGTGCGGACGGCCGGTGCGATCTGAGCGACCGTTACGATATTTTTATCTGCGATAGCATCCCATACCTTTTCCGTGTCATCGCGTTCACGAAGAGCGCCGACAGGGCAGTGGGTGATGCACTGGCCGCAGAGAGAACAGTCGGCATCCTCGATTTTCCGCCCTCCGGAAACATTGACGGTAGAGCGGGAGCCGGTTCCTTCCAGATCCCAGATGTGCAGCCCCTGTACCTTGTCACAGATCTGAATACAGCGCATGCACTTAATGCACTTTGCGGAATCCCGGATCAGAGGGAAGTCCTTGTTCCAAGGCTGTCGCTCGATACGTTCGCCAAAAGGCAGCTCCAGAATATTCAGATCATTGGCGATTTTTTGCAGGGAGCAGTTGCCGCTGCGGACACAGGTTGCACACTTGCAGTCATGCTGGGAGAGAATGAGCTGCACCGTGTTACGGCGGTCCGCACGTACTTTCGGGCTGTTTGTATAGAGTACCATCCCCTCCTGAACCGTATTGTTGCAGGAAGTGATCAGACGGTCCTTCCCTTCCATTTCTACTACGCAGACACGGCAGGCAGCGATTTCATTGATATCTTTCAGATAACAGAGCTTCGGAATGACGATTCCGTTCTGAGCCGCCGCGTCCATAATGGTGGTACCCTCCGGTACACAGATTTCTTTATTGTCAATTTTCAGATTTACCATACTTTTTCGCGGCCTCCTTTAAATATACCAAAGCCAAAATGATCGCAGCGCAGGCAGCGGTTTGCCTCCTGCTGTGCTTCCTGGCAGGTCACACATTTTTCCACTCCGTCAAAGTCGTGGATGCGTTCGCAGGCCTCCCGTTCAGGAAGCTCCACGCGTCCGCATGGAACACGGTCGTCCAGATTTGGTTCCGGAATTTCTACATCGCATGTGATTTCATGATGATATCCGAGATATTCATCGATGTTGGCTGCGACCACCTTTGCCGCTGCAATGGCACGGATGACAGTGGCAGGACCGGTCGCGCAGTCTCCGCCGGCAAACACGCCAGGAAGATTGCTGAATCCGCCGAACTTTTCCGCCATGATTTTGCCTCGTTCCACAGGAAGGCCGGCTTTTTCAAAATGTTCTGTTTCAATATTCTGGCCGATTGCCACGATCAACGTCGTGCACGGAATGAACTCGTCCGGCAGTCCGGAAGGCTTGACGCTTGCCCGGCCGCCTTTGATCTGGCTGATCATCTGCGGAGTGACATAGATTCCGCGGATATGGCCGTTTTCGTCCGTCTCAATACGGGACGGAGCACGCAGGGTACGGATCTCCACGCCCTCTGCGATGGCACCCTCGATTTCCGCAGGAAGAGCGGTCATGTCTGCGGTACGTCTGCGGTAGAGAATGCTTACTTTCTTTGCACCGAGTCTGACAGCAGAACGCACGGCATCCATGGAGACGTTGCCGCCTCCGACAATGGCAACTTCCTGACCGGTCAGATCCGGGTTAATGCCCTTTCCTACATCACGGAGAAAGCGCACGGCAGACATAACGCCTTCTGCGTTCTCTCCTTCAATGCCAAGCTTCTTATCCGTGCTGGCTCCAATGGTGATCAGAACCGCATCGTAGGAAGCACGGAGCTCCTGAACAGTCAGATCGGTTCCAATGCGGAGACCGTATTTTACCTCCACGCCGGTATCCAGAATCGCCTGGATATCTTCATTGAGCCGGTCTTTTGGAAGCCGGTAATTCGGAATTCCATAGCGGAGCATGCCTCCCAGTTCCGGAAGCATCTCATATACGGTTACCTGATGTCCCATAAGCTGGAGATAATATGCCGCGCTTAGTCCGCCAGGTCCTCCGCCGATGACTGCCACCGTCTTTCCGGTGGAAGGAGCACATTTTGGAGGCGGAACTTTTCCGGCATAGTCGGCAGCCATCCGTTTCAGACCGCGGATATTGACCGCGTCATCTACCATATTTCTGCGGCATCTTGCCTCGCATGGATGTTCGCAGATAAATCCGCAGGTTGTCGGGAACGGATTGTCTTTCCGGATCAGGCGGATGGCATCCGCATAGCGCCCCTCACGCACCAGGGCGATGTAGCCCGGAATGTCGACATGGGCCGGGCACAGAGCCACACACGGAACCGGCTGGTTGTAAGTGCAGGTACAGCGTCCGTTGCGGATATGCTCCTCGTAGTCCTCCCGGTATCCTATGAGTCCTTTATAGACCATATTGGCAGCTTCATAGCCGATGGCACAGTCCGCCGTCTCCATAATGGAACGGGCGGTGCGTTCCATCAGATCCAGGGTTTCCATCGTTGCCTTTCCGTTCAAAACATCTGTAATCAGATGTTTCAGCTGCAGAAGGCCAATTCGGCAGGGAACGCATTTGCCGCATGTCTGAGCATGACACAGCTCCAGGAACGCCCTGGAGATATCAACTGGGCAGAGTCCCGGAGGGCTTGCCTCGATTCTTCGTTCTAAATCTTTGTACAACCCCTCAACGACCAGTTGGGCCTTACTTGGGGTAGGAAGTTCTAGTCTGCTCATATCTTTTCACCTCACATATTCATTTTACGAATCACGTATATAGACATTTTACAATATATCGCAAAAATACACAATAGAAGTTAAAAAATAGACAATGAATTTGGACGGAATGAACAAAAGGATAGAAGAACTCTATAAGTGAAGAAAATATATCAGGATAAGCGATTTGCAATCACGGAGAACCGGAGATATAATAAAACCATCAAAGGTAAACAGTTACCAAAGTAAGAATTACAAATTCCCTTCTAAAATGAAAAGACCTTTCAGAAACGCTTATCTGAAAGGTTTTTGCCATTTACAAATCTATTTTCGAACGCCGGACCGGGCGGCGTCCTGCTATTTCAGGACGCTGTCCAGATAGTGCCCCAGGGAACGTTCCATATTTCCGGCAAAATCAGTATTTCCCTCACGCAGACACCACTCGAATACGTTTCCGATGACGATCATTCGAATATCGGTGGAGATCTCCTCCAGAGAAAGTCCGGCAGAGACGGTTCCGGCCTCAAAAGCCCGTGCCAGATAATCCGTTACCGTGACAATGGGATAGGGCCGTTTGGTGCGGATGGCAGGATTCAAGGCCTGATTTTTTGGGGTATAATAGTTCGATATAAAAGCGACGCCCAGTTCTTTGCAGTAGCTGACATAATTGAGATAAACCAGAATAATCGCTTTTTTTGCTTCTTCGGCGCTGGATGGAAGCTCCAGACAGTCCGGATCGATCGTGGGCTGTTCTTCTATATAATAAGAAAGCAGATCGTCTTTTGTCTTGAAATGATGATAGAAGCTCCCGTTGGATACACCTGCTTCTTCGCAGATGTTTTTGATGGAGAGTGCATCGTATCCTTCCCTCTGAAGAATCTTTTTCGCGGCGGAAAAAATCCGGTTTTTGGTCTCAAGAGATTTTTGCTGCTGTTTTGACAGGGTCTGTTCGTTGGTTTCTTTCATAATCATTGAGCCCTCCTTATCATCCAAAATATAACATAGGAGCCTCCGGATTTCAAGAAAAACAGAGTAAACTCTGTTTTACAACGTTGCGAAGAAAAAGTCCTTCCGTTATAATGACAGGGAAGTACTTTGGGGAAAGGAATCGAACAATGGATATTATTCAGAAGATTACGGAAGAACTGAATGTAAAGAAATGGCAGGTCGAGGCAGCGGTTGGACTGATAGACGAAGGAAATACGATCCCATTTATTGCAAGATACAGAAAAGAAGCAACCGGGACACTGGATGATGAGCAGCTCAGAAAGCTCCATGAGAGGCTGACTTATCTGAGAAATCTGGAAGAGAAAAAGACGCAGGTCCTTTCAAGCATTGAGGAGCAGGGAAAACTGACCGAAGAGCTCCGGAAGCAGATTCTGGAAGCACAGACACAGGTGGCGGTGGATGATCTGTATCGTCCTTACCGGCCGAAGAGAAGGACCAGAGCGGTCATTGCAAAGGAGAAGGGACTGGAGCCGCTGGCGGCACTGATCCTGCTTCAGAAATTGCAGGAGCCTCCGCTGAAAGTGGCCGAAGCGTATGTATCTGAGGAAAAGCAGGTGGCTTCTGCCGGGGAGGCCCTTTTGGGAGCTAAGGATATTCTGGCGGAGAAGATCTCCGATGAAGCAAAGTACCGGGCCAGAATTCGGAAGATGACTGCGCAGAAGGGTAGAGTGGTGTCTTCTGCCAAAGACGAAAAGCAGGAATCTGTGTATGAAATGTATTATGAATTTGAGGAATCCGTATCCAGGATCGCGGGACACCGGGTGCTGGCATTAAACCGGGGAGAAAAGGAGAAGATTCTGACGGTCCGGATCGAAGCTCCGGAAGAGGAAATCCTCAGATATCTGGAAAAGCAGGTGATCCATGGAGAGAATCCATATACGGGGCCGGTATTAAAAGAAGTGATCAAGGACAGCTACAGCCGGCTGATTGCCCCTGCTATTGAAAGAGAAATTCGAAATGAGCTGACAGAAAAAGCGGAAGATGGAGCTGTCGCGGTATTTGGGAAGAATCTGACACAGCTTTTAATGCAGCCGCCGATTACGGGGCGGGTTGTACTTGGATGGGATCCGGCATTTCGGACAGGGTGCAAACTGGCGGTGGTGGATCCGACCGGGAAAGTGCTGGGAACGACAGTGATCTATCCTACAGCCCCGACAACACCGGCCAAAATCAAGGCTTCCAAAGATCTGCTGAAGAAGATCATTCCGAAATATCACATCAGTCTGATTTCCCTTGGAAACGGCACCGCATCCAGGGAGTCCGAGCAGTTCATCGTGGAACTTCTAAAGGAAATTCCGGAAGAACATGTACAGTATGTGATTGTAAACGAGGCGGGAGCTTCCGTGTATTCTGCCAGCAAACTGGCTTCGGAGGAGTTTCCGAATTTTGATGTAGGGCAAAGAAGCGCGGCTTCCATTGCAAGACGACTTCAGGATCCTCTGGCAGAGCTTGTCAAGATCGATCCCAAATCGATTGGGGTGGGACAGTACCAGCATGATATGAATCAGAAAAAACTGACCGAGTCTTTGAACGGAGTAGTGGAGGACTGTGTCAATAAAGTCGGAGTGGATCTGAATACGGCATCTGCGCCGCTTTTATCCTATATTTCCGGAGTTTCCGGCACCATCGCAAAAAATATTGTGGCCTACCGGGAAGAACATGGAAAATTTACAGACCGCAGACAGCTCCTGAAGGTGCCGAAGCTTGGACCGAAAGCATATGAACAGTGTGCGGGATTCATGCGGATCGAGGATGGAGAGAATCCGCTGGATCGGACAAGCGTACATCCGGAATCCTACGAGGCGGCAAGGAAGCTTCTGAAAAAGCAGGGATTTACGGAAGAAGACTTAAAAGAAGGCAGGCTGGCAGCGCTTCCGGTTTCCATCAGAGATTACGGAAAACTGGCGGAGGAGCTTGGCATCGGAGAAATTACGCTCCGGGATATCGTAAAAGAGCTGGAAAAACCGGCCAGGGATCCGCGGGAGGAGATGCCGAAACCGATTCTGAGGACGGACGTTCTGGAGATGAAAGATTTAAAAGAAGGGATGGTTCTGAAAGGAACGGTCCGCAATGTCATTGATTTCGGAGTGTTTGTCGATATCGGCGTACACCAGGACGGGCTGGTCCACATTTCCGAGATTACGGATAAGAAGTTTATCAGGCATCCGCTGGAGGCAGTCAGTGTCGGAGACATCGTGGACGTCAAGGTGCTTAGTGTGGATCTGAAGCGGAAGAGAATCCAGCTGACCATGAAAGGGATCGGGTAGACAGAAAAAGGTATTGAATTTTCCTGTATTCTGACTTATACTAGACTATAACAGGAAAAAATTCTTCGGGGTAGGGTGCAAGTCCCAACCGGCGGTGAAAGTCCGCGACCTGCTTTTGGCAGCTGATCCGGTGCAATTCCGGAACCGACAGTATAGTCTGGATGAGAGAAGAACATGTACGGATTGTCAGGTGTCTGTACCTGAATGAGAACATATTCCCCCGGAACGATGGTTCCGGGGATTTTTTATTTCGGCAGGCCGGGGAAAACGTACATTCCCATGTTCCATAGGGGAGACCTTATGGCAGGAAGAGTTTCTTTTCTGAATTGATGGAATCATTCAAAAAAAGGAGAGAAGAAACATGGAAAACACAAAGAAAAACACAGAAGTCAGAAGAAACAGTACAAAAGTCAGATACATGACCGTGGTCGGCATGCTCTCAGCGGTTGCCACCGTCCTGATGCTGTTTGAATTCCCCCTTCCCTTTGTGCCGGAGTTTTACAAGATAGACATCAGTGAGATTCCGGTACTGCTTGGGACCTTTGCGCTGGGACCAGTGGCAGGTGTGATGACGGAATGTATTAAGATCCTTTTGAATTTTGTGATCAACGGAACGAGCACAGGCGGTGTGGGTGAACTTGCCAATTTTCTGATTGGATGCAGCCTCTGCGTGCCGGCCGGACTGATTTACAAGAGAATGCACACGAAAAAGGGAGCGCTGGCCGGACTGGCCGCCGGTACGGTATGTATGACCGTGCTTGGATGTGTGCTGAATGCATTTGTTCTGCTTCCGACCTACGCGGCAGCGTTCGGCATGCCGATCGATGCGATTGTTCAGATGGGACACGCACTGAACCCGGCGATCAACAGTGTGACCGCCTTTGTGATTCTTGCGGTAGGTCCGTTTAACCTGATCAAAGGGATTCTGGTATCCGTTATTCTGCTTCTGATATATAAGAAAGTAAGCCCAATTCTGCACAGGGCGGCATAATCTATCGGGAAAAAGGGCCTCCGTCATTGACGGAGGTTTTTCGCGTTTCCATGGGAAATCAGGGCATTCTTCGCAAAGTTGCTGTTGTAACCGGGGGCTGGATGCGTTATAATTTCAATATTCGGAAATATGGAGGAATACAGATGAAACCAACTTTTGAAGTGAAGATGACACAAGAAGCTCTCTTTGAATTTCTTATGTTTCATACATATCATGGAATCAAAGGGATTCTATATCTCGTAGTGGGAATCGGATGCTGGTTAGGCGCCATTGTAAGTTTTGCCATGGGGAAGGTGTCCTGGGGACTGGGGCTGGTATTTGTGTTTGCCACCTTCCTGTTTGTTATCCCATCGATTTTAAAATTCAGCGCGGCCAGCCAGATCAAAAAGAGTAAGATCTACAGTACGCCGATCCGGTATACGCTGGAGAAGGATGGACTTCGGGTAGAGCGCGCGGGAAAGAATAAGATTACTCCGTGGAAAGATATGTACCGCGTTATGATGACGCCGAACCTGGTGGCTATTTACCAGACACCATACGCAGCGTTTATTTTCCCGAAAAGCGACATCGGACCGCAGATGGATCCCCTGAAAAAGACGCTGCATACCTTGTTCCCGGAAGAACTGATCGAGGACAATTCAGGGAAAATCCTTCCGTTTTTATTTTCAAGGAAGAAAAAATAGGGAGAGGATGTTATGATCAAAGAAACATATTCAGAGCAGGAAACCTTTGAGCTGGGAGAAACGCTCGGCCGGAAGGCGGCAAGCGGCGAGGTTTATACGCTGGAGGGTGACCTGGGAGTAGGAAAGACCATCTTTACGAAAGGCTTTGCACATGGGCTTGGTGTACAGGAAGATGTTGTCAGCCCGACATTTACCATTGTTCAGGAGTATGAAGACGGACGGCTTCCGTTTTATCATTTTGATGTGTACCGCATCGGAGATGTGGAGGAAATGGATGAGATTGGATACGATGACTATATCAGCGGAGAAGGCGTCTGTCTGATTGAATGGGCGAATCTGATTGAGGAGATTCTGCCTGAAAAGCGGACACAGATTGTGATTGAAAAAGATCTGGAAAAAGGATTTGATTACAGAAAAATTTCTATAAATAAACTGGAGGGATAATAATGTCAAAGATTATTTTAACAGGGGACAGACCGACGGGGAAACTCCATGTCGGACATTATGTCGGTTCCCTGAAAGGGAGAGTAGAGCTTCAGAATTCAGGAGCGTATGATGAGGTATTCATTATGATTGCAGATGCACAGGCCCTGACGGACAATGCGGACAATCCGGAGAAGGTACGTCAGAATATTATCGAGGTGGCACTGGACTATCTTTCCTGTGGCCTGGATCCTGAGAAAGCGACGATTTTAATTCAGTCTCAGATTCCGGAGCTCTGCGAGCTTTCATTTTACTATATGAACCTTGTGACGGTATCAAGACTCCAGAGAAATCCTACAGTAAAATCAGAAATTCAGATGAGAAATTTTGAGGCAAGCATTCCGGTGGGCTTTTTTACCTACCCGATCAGCCAGGCTGCGGATATCACAGCGTTCAAGGCGACTACCGTTCCGGTAGGGGAGGATCAGCTGCCTATGCTGGAACAGACCAAGGAGATCGTGCGGAAATTCAATTCCGTGTACGGGGAGACGCTGGTGGAGCCGGAAGTGCTGCTCCCTTCCAATCAGGCATGTCTGAGACTGCCGGGTACGGACGGAAAGGCGAAGATGAGCAAGTCCCTGAACAACTGTATTTATCTTTCCGACAGCCCGGACGATGTCAAAAAGAAAATTATGAACATGTTTACAGACCCGAATCATCTGAAGGTTTCCGATCCGGGCCGTGTAGAAGGCAATCCGGTCTTTATCTATCTGGATGCGTTCTGCCAGGACCATCATTTTGAAGAGTTCCTTCCGGAGTATGCAAATCTGGATGAACTGAAGGCCCACTATACACGGGGCGGTCTGGGTGATGTCAAGGTAAAACGGTTCCTCAACGAAGTGATTCAGGAAGAGCTGGAGCCGATCCGGAAGAGAAGAAAAGAATACGAAAAGGATATTCCGGCAATCTATGAGATCCTGAAAAAGGGCAGTGAGAAGGCGGAAGAAATTGCCGCAAAGACTCTTTCTGAGGTAAAAGCGGCTATGAAGATCAACTATTTTGACGATGCTGAGCTGATTCAAGAGCAGGCAGAGAGATTCCGGAAGTAAGAGGAGCGGTATTATGCGGATTTTGGCACTGGACAGTTCAGGACTGACAGCAAGCGTAGCGGCTGTGGAAGATGAACAGATCCTGTTTGAATATACGATGAATTATAAAAAGACACATTCCCAGACACTGCTGCCGATGCTTGACGAGGCAGTGAGCATCACGGGCATGCCGCTTGAATCGGTGGATGCCATTGCCGTGGCTGGCGGGCCGGGTTCATTTACAGGGCTGCGGATTGGTTCCGCAACGGCAAAGGGACTGGGACTTGCACTTGACAAACCGCTTATCCATGTGCCGACAGTAGATGCCATGGCATATCGGATGTTTGGGTTTGACGGACTGATCTGTCCGGTCATGGATGCGAGAAGAAATCAGGTGTATACGGGAATCTACCGGTTCAAAAATGATTTTGAAACGGTAAAGGAACAGATGGCAGAGGATATCTCTGTTGTGATAGAAATGCTCAATGATTTGGGAGAGCGGGTTGTATTTCTGGGAGACGGGGTACCGGTGTACCGGACGCAGATCGAAGAGAAGATGCAGGGGCCGTATGTGTTCGCACCGCCGCATATGTGCAGACAGAGTGCTGCAGCAGTGGGGGCCCTTGGCCTTGTCTATGCGAAAGAAGGCAGGATGGAGAACGCAAGAGACCACAAGCCGGATTATCTCAGAATGTCCCAGGCAGAGCGGGAGCGGCTGGAGCGGGAAAAGGAACAACAACATGATCGCCCGTAAGGCCGGAAAAGAGGATGCAGCCCTGATTGCACAGATAGAACGGGCTGTTTTTTCTGATGCATGGAGTGAACAGGGAATCCGGGAGACGATGGATCAGAAGACGGCATCGGTTTATCTGGCGGAGGAAGACGGGGAGACTGCCGGGTATGCTATCATCTACACGGTTCTGGACGAGGGAGAGATCGTCCGGATTGCAGTCAGCGCTCCGTTCCGGAGAAGGGGAGCGGCAGGACTGCTTCTGGATACGGCGATTGCGGATGGATCCGGCAGAGGGATCCGCATCTGGCATCTGGAAGTACGGAAGAGCAACCAGGCGGCCCAGGGACTCTATCGGTCCAGGGGGTTTTCCGTAGACGGTATCCGGAAAGGATTTTATGAAAATCCAAAAGAAGATGCAGTACTCATGACGCACGTACTGGAAACGGTTTCCGGTGTACAGGACGACCGGGACAGACTATAATGAGGGCGTAACAAAAGCAGAGCTCGATGGAGGGATTTGTATGCGCCGCTATACATTAAAAGAAACAAAAGAGACGGAAAAGATTTTCTGCAATGGGTGTGGGAAAGAAATTCCGGTAAAAGATGGAATGGCCAGGGAAGATTTTCTTTCTGTGGAAAAGCGATGGGGATATTTTTCCGAAAAAGACAATGAGATTCACAGATTTGATCTGTGCGAGGAATGCTATGACCGGATGATTTCCGGATTTACGATTCCTGCAGAACGGGAAAATAGTGAGCAGTCCTAAAAGGGGCTGCCCTGATCCTGTCCGGTTTTGCGCCAAAGAGAAACTGCCCGGCCAAAGTGAGTTGGAAAATCAATGATAGGACAGTTAGGAGAGAAAAAATGCTGGATGTTTGTTTGTTGGGAACCGGCGGCATGATGCCGCTTCCGTACCGCTGGCTGACTTCGCTGATGATGCGGTACAATGGAAGCAGCATACTGATTGACTGCGGAGAAGGAACCCAGATTGCGATCAAAGAGAAGGGATGGAGTTTTAAGCCGATCGATGTGATCTGCTTTACCCATTTTCATGGAGACCATATCAGCGGGCTTCCGGGACTTCTGCTTACCATGGGAAATGCAGACAGACAGGAGCCGCTTACCCTGATCGGTCCCAAAGGACTGGAAAGAGTAGTCAACGCACTCCGGATTATTGCACCGGAGATTCCTTTTGAACTGCGTTTTCTGGAGATTGGGGCGCCACAGCAGACATTTGAGATGGAAGGTTACCGGATCCGGGCATTCCGGGTGAATCACAACGTAACCTGTTATGGATATACGATTGAAATTGACCGGGCGGGTAAGTTCGATGTGGAACGGGCTATGAGCCAGGAGATCCCGCAAAGATTCTGGCGTTTTCTCCAAAAAGGAGAAACGATCCAGGAGGAAGGACGGGTTTATACGCCGGATCTGGTGCTTGGCGCGCCGCGAAAAGGGATTAAGCTTACATATTGTACGGATACAAGGCCGACCAAATCGATCCGGGAGAATGCGGAAGGCTCCGACCTGTTTATCTGCGAAGGCATGTACGGAGAGCCGGAAAAAGCAAAAAAAGCGGTAGAGTATAAGCATATGACGTTCTACGAGGCGGCGGAGCTGGCAAAGGAAGCTGACGTCAGGGAATTGTGGCTGACGCACTATAGTCCGTCTCTGACCAGACCGGAAGAGTATATGGATGAAGTACGGAAGATTTTTCCCCGTGCAAAAGCAGGAAAAGACCGGATGAGCGTAGATCTGGATTTCCCGGAAGCATAGTGGAGGTAGGAAGATGAGTGAAAAAAAAGATATCACGATACTTGCAATAGAGAGTTCCTGCGACGAGACGGCTGCGGCGGTTGTGCGAAATGGAAGGGAAGTGCTTTCTAACATCATTTCCTCTCAGATTGATCTGCATAAGCTGTACGGAGGAGTCGTGCCGGAGATCGCATCAAGAAAACATATTGAAAAAATCAACCAGGTGATCGAGGGAGCGCTTGTGGAATCCGGCTGTACGCTGGATGAGATCGATGCTGTTGCAGTGACCTACGGTCCTGGTCTTGTCGGAGCGCTCCTTGTTGGGGTGGCAGAAGCAAAGGCAATCGCCTATGCAAAGAACCTTCCATTGATCGGAGTGCATCATATTGAAGGCCATATTTCGGCAAATTATATCGAAAACAAGGAACTGGAACCGCCGTTTCTCTGTCTTGTCGTATCCGGCGGCCATACACATCTGGTATGTGTGGAGGATTACGGTTCCTATAAAATTCTCGGAAAGACGAAGGATGATGCAGCAGGAGAGGCGTTTGACAAAGTGGCCCGTGCCATCGGACTTGGTTATCCGGGCGGCCCGAAGATCGACAAGCTCGCCAAAGAGGGAAATCCGGACGCGATCGAATTTCCGAGAGCTCATGTGGGAGATTCCGTATACGATTTTAGTTTCAGCGGGGTGAAATCTGCCGTGCTGAACTATATTAATGGATGCAGGATGAAACAGATTGAGTACAACAGGGCCGATGTTGCGGCATCTTTTCAGAAGGCAGTGACGGATGTGCTGGTGGATCATGCCATGATTGGTGTGGAGAATTATGGATTGAAGAAGCTTGCAATCGCAGGGGGAGTAGCATCCAACTCGGCGCTTCGGGCAGCAATGAGCCAGGCATGTCAGGAGAGAGGGATCGAATTTTATCATCCGTCTCCGATTCTGTGTACGGACAATGCGGCCATGATCGGGGCGGCAGGGTACTATGATTATATTCATGGCATCCGAAGCGGATGGGATCTCAATGCGGTACCGAATCTGAAACTGGGTGAACGGTAGGAGAGGAGAAGAGCATGAACAACAAATGTATTGCGGTTATACTCTCGGCAGGCCGTGGAAAACGCATGGGCGGCAGTATTCAGAAGCAGTACATGGATCTGTGTGGGAAACCGGTCCTTTTTTATACATTGAAAGCCTTTGAAGAATCGGAAGTCATCGATCAGGTGATCCTTGTTACAGGAAAGGATGAGTTGAATGAGGTGCGTACAGCGATTGTGGACGCGTATGGATTTCGGAAAGTCACTCAGATCGTAGAGGGTGGAAAGGAACGTTATGATTCTGTCTTTCATGCGCTGCAGTGGATACAGAGCACACAGGAACCGGGAGAAGAGTTTTATCTGATGATTCATGACGGAGCCCGCCCCTTTGTGGATGAGGGTATCCTGCGCCGCCTCTATGAGGAAGTGAAGCGCAGCAAAGCCTGTGTGGCAGGAATGCCGGTCAAAGATACGATTAAAATCGTAAATGAAAACCTGGAGGCGGAAGAAACACCAGACAGAAAGAAGCTGTGGATGGTCCAGACGCCGCAGGCTTTTTATGGACCACTTATTATAGAGGCATACAGTAAAATGATGGCTGGTGCACATGATCAGGTCACAGATGATGCCATGGCAGTGGAATTGATGATGAAGCATCCGGTCAGAATGGTAGAAGGGTCCTACAGAAATATTAAGATTACAACACCGGAAGACCTGCTGACAGCAAAGGCATTTATACAGGAAGAGAGACGCGTATAAATCAGGAAAAAAGCCCTTTTTTGCAGGACAAGAAGAAAGTTACAAAAAATGAAAAATAGTTGTTGACAAGAAAAACCACTTCTGATAGAATAATCATTGTTCGCTGAGCGGACAGAAAAGTTTGTAAATATAGAAGCATGGAGAGGTATCGAAGTGGTCATAACGAGGCGGTCTTGAAAACCGTTTGTCCGCAAGGGCGCGTGGGTTCGAATCCCACCCTCTCCGCTTGATACAGACAGTCCTGGAGAAATACCCAAGAGGCTGAAGGGGCTCCCCTGGAAAGGGAGTAGGTCGTTAATAGCGGCGCGAGGGTTCAAATCCCTCTTTCTCC
>CAJFMZ010000020.1 GCA_904393575.1 uncultured Sellimonas sp.
CTCTATAGTAATTGATCAGACATCCTTTCAGAATGATTTCTCTTTCCGTATCTGTCAATGTTCCAAGATAAAGCTGGATCTCTTTGAGTCCCTGATCTACAACGTATGCCGTCACTTCCTCACACTTGTCCTGAACAGCCTTCCGGATATCCGGAATGAAGATATAATCTCCGTTTTTAAACGGAAGGGCCGTATGTTCTTCCTTTGTGATAAACGGAAGCATACCCCAGTTGATCAGATTGGAACGATACCGTTTTGTCGCGTATTCGCTTGCGATATTGGCCCATCCTCCCAGCACTTTCTGGCAGGAAGCCGCCTGCTCCCTTGCGGAACCGTCTCCCGGCTTCACCGCAAAGATCGTACTTCCGATTCCAAGATTTCCCTCTCCCGCATCGGCGAACTTTTTCTTCACCTCTGCCATGACAGGTCTGAGCTCTTCTAGCACTTCCAACGGACAGGTATGAGCCTCGATGGCTTTCTGTGCCTTCTGTACTTCTTTGGCACGTCCCACATAGGCAGGATCTTTTCTGGAGAGTGCAAACTCTGCAAGTCCCAGAGGATTGGATCGGTAGGAAGATGTCTCCCCGGACGGAATCAGTTCATCCGTTGTCGTCACCGGATCATGGATCTCCGATACGACCTTTAACAGCAGATTTTCCGGAAGTGCCGGCATCTGCGGCCAGTCTTTGATATTTGGACCAAACTGGATCTTTGTATCCGGATCGGCCTTGCCATGACTGTCAAACACACGGTTTTTGTAGATAGATGCATCAAAGTGGTATGTCGGGTTTGTGTATTCCACATCCAGATCCGTTGCCGGTGTCAGATAACCTTTGTTTGCCGCTGTCGCCGCAATGGATCTGGCGTCCATCAATGCAACAGAGGAGATCTGGCCGTTTTGCAGCTTGGATCCCTCCCGGTTCGGGAAGTTTCTCGTTGTGTGCCGGATACTGAACGCATTGTTGGCCGGTGTATCGCCTGCGCCAAAGCATGGTCCGCAGAATGCGGTTTTGACAACTGTTCCCGCCTCAAGCAGATCCGCAACAGCACCATTTTTTACAAGCTCCATATAAATCGGGGTGCTTGCCGGATAGACACTGAACGTAAAGGCATCGGATCCGATATTTTTTCCCCGGATAATGTCCGCTGCCGCGCAGATATTCTCAAATCCGCCTCCTGCACACCCGGCAATGATTCCCTGTTCCACATAAAGTCTGCCGTTTCGTATTTTATCCTGCAGGGAGTATTCCACCGCATTATCAAGACTGACTTTTGCCTTTTCCTCCACATCGTGAAGAATATCTTTCAAGTTTGCATTCACCTCTTCAATGGTGTACGCATTACTTGGATGGAACGGCATTGCAATCATTGGCCGAATACTTCCAAGATCCACCCGTACCATACCGTCATAGTAGGCCGTCTCTCCTGGATTCAGCTCTTTGTAGTCTTCGCTTCTTCCGTGAATTTCATAGAACTCCCGGATGGTATCGTCTGTCTTCCAGATTGAGGACAGGCAGGTCGTCTCTGTTGTCATAACATCAATGCCGATACGGAAATCCGCGCTCAGCTTTTCTACGCCCGGTCCTACAAACTCCATAATCTTATTGTTGACATAACCATTCTGGAATACCGCCTGAATGATCGCCAGCGCCACATCCTGAGGACCCACTCCCTTGACTGGCTCTCCTTCCAGATAAATGGCGATGACTTCCGGCATACGGATATCATATGTCTTGCTGAGAAGCTGTTTTACCAGCTCCGGTCCTCCTTCTCCTACTGCCATCGTACCAAGGGCACCGTATCGGGTATGGCTGTCTGAGCCGAGGATCATCTGTCCTCCCGCCGCAAGCATTTCTCTTGCATACTGATGGATGACAGCCTGATGAGGCGGTACATACACGCCACCGTACTTTTTCGCGCAGGTCAGTCCGAACATGTGGTCATCCTCATTGATCGTACCGCCTACCGCACAGAGACTGTTATGGCAGTTGGTGAGCACGTACGGGATCGGGAAACGCTCCAGGCCGGACGCCCTTGCTGTCTGGATAATGCCGACAAACGTAATATCATGGGATGTCAGCTTATCAAACCGGATATTCAGATCCCTCATGTTTCCGGATGTATTATGGCTTTTCAGAATTCCGTAGGCAATCGTCTGGGATGCCGCTTCCTCCTTTGTGATCTCACGGCCGGTCTTTGCCGCCACTGCCTGCAATGCATCCGGTCCGTCTTCTATCATATCTTTACCATTTAGTAAATAAACTCCATTTTCATATAACTTTATCATGCGGACAAATGCCTCCTTAGTTTTTTACTTTCCTCATTTTAGCACATTAAAATGACAGAGACAAGCGGTAAAGCCTGTCTCTGTTGTGTTCCTTTCTTATTGCTTCATAAATTTCATATGTTCAGACACCATCATCGCTATTTTAAATGTGAGAGCGTCTTCAAACACCCGGACATCCAGACCTGTGAGCTTCTGAATTTTTTCCAGACGGTATACCAGCGTATTTCTGTGAATATAGAGCTGCCTTGCCGTCTCTGAGATATTCAGATTGTTCTCAAAAAACTTGTAAACTGTGGAGAGTGTCTCCTCCTCAAACTCGGACACATCCCGATCCCCAAACACCTCTTTCAAGAACATTTCACACAGAGAAAGCGGAAGCTGGTGAATCAGCCGGCCGATCCCCAGTTCGTTGTAGGCAAGAATATTTCTTCCCGGATAAAAAATCCGTCCTACATCCAGGGCCATCCCCGCTTCTTTGTATGATTTGGATACATCCTTCAGTTCATGAATCATCGTACCGTAAGCAACACGGATACTGACCATCGCTTCTGCCGAAACTGTATCCGCAATCCCCTTTGCGCTTTCATAGACTTCCTTGTATCCGTCCGTTTCATCCAGCGCCTTGACCAGAATGACGCTGCCCTCATCTACGGCAGTCACAAAATCCTTCATGCCGGATGCGTACATTCCTTTCATCATTTCCAGAAGCATCTGATTGTCCTTTGACTTTGCCTCCACCAGAAATACAATCCGCTTCTGATCGTTTTCGATATGAAGCTTCTTCGCCTGATTATAGACATCTACAAGAAGCATATTGTCCAGAAGAAGATTCTGAAGGAACCGGTTTTTATCGATCTTTTCCTTATATGCCCGGATCAGACCCTCCATCTGTTTTACCCCAAGGCGGCCTACAAGTTCCGCTTTCTCCCCGCTCATATTTTCTATATTTAATATATAGACCGGTTTTTCTTCATCGCATACAAGAAACAGCGCATATCCTGTCCGGATCTCCTCGAATCCCTGAAGGAATTCCTCTTTTTTGATCTCTTCCAGAAATGCCTGGATCCTTTCACCTGCATTCGGGCTCTCTGTTCCGGCCTGTACGATCCGATGACCGTCCATTGCCCATACCGAACAGGAACCTCCGGCTATATTCTCTATTTCTGATATTGTTCTTTGCAGTACCTGATTTGACAGCATGATGTTTTCCTCCATTCATTGGAATAATTATAACAAAAAAAGTGAAAAAGTAAATCCGGATTATTAAGATTTCTTGAATGTTTTCTTACTGTTCGCGAAATCATATTGACTTTTCAGTTTCGTTCTTTATGATACTGGTAAAGCACTACAGGAGGAAATAGTTATGAACATTTTACGTGAAATCAATCAGACAGCAGTCCGGTATCCGGACCGCACTGTAATGATATCCGGCGAAGAACGTCTGACCTACAAAGATCTCTGGACCTGCTCGGATCTGCTGGCAAGGGCGCTTCAAAGGCTCTGCAAAGATGACCGGACACCTGTTCCTGTCTATGGGCACAAGAGCCCTCTGATGCTCATCTGCTTTCTTGCATGTGTGAAATCAGGAAGAGGCTACTGTCCCATCGATATATCTGTTCCGTGGTCGCGTACCATGCAGATTATCGAAAGTATTCAGCCGCCTTTCGTACTGGCCTGCGAGCCACCGCAGCGTGCTGCCGGCGGCAGTGTATCCTTTCTGGAGGAAGACGCTATCCGAAACCTGATTCAGGAGGAAGCCGGCAAAGAGCCGATTACTCTGACTCCGGTTTCCGGAGAAGATCTTTTTTACATGATCTTCACCTCCGGAAGCACAGGAAGCCCAAAAGGAGTGCAGATTACCTCAGACTGTCTGAATCATTATCTGGACTGGTCTGTTGTTCTTGGCACCACAAAAGAAGAAAAAGAAGGACGTGTCTTTTTGAATCAGGCACCGTTTTCCTTTGACTTATCTGTCATGGATCTGTACACCTGTCTGGCATGCGGCGGAACTCTGTATCCCCTTACCAAAACACAACAGTCCGATTTCCGGCTGCTGCTTCCGGCACTGGCCGCATCCGGCGCTTCTGTCTGGGTATCTACGCCGTCTTTTGCCGATATGTGCCTGAGGGATCCGAATTTTGACAGTTCCCTGCTGCCTCAAATCCGTCTGTTTCTGTTCTGCGGGGAGACGCTGACCAACCGGACTGCCCAGAAGCTTGCCGGCAGGTTCCCGGACGCGGTCATCATGAACACCTACGGGCCGACCGAATCTACGGTCGCGGTAACAGAAGTCCGGATTACTCCGGAGCTTATTGCCGCAGAGCATCCGCTTCCGGTGGGCCGTTCCAAACCCGGAACCTGGATTGAGATCCACTCGCCGGAGGGCATCCGGCTTGCAGATGGAGAAAAGGGAGAAATCATCATTCTTGGAAATACAGTGAGTCCCGGATATTACAGGCGCCCGGATCTTACAGAACCTGTCTTTTTCACTGCGAAAAAAGAAGGACAGACCGTCCGCGGATACCGAACCGGGGATGAAGGTTTCCTTCAAAACGGCCAGCTTTATTACTGCGGAAGAATCGATTTACAGATCAAGCTGCACGGCTACCGGATAGAACTTGGGGATATTGAGAACAATCTTTTGAAGCTTCCGGGCATCAAAAGTGCTGCCGCGGTAGCCAATATGCGGGACGGGAAAGCCAAAAGCATCACCGCTTTCCTCGTCAGTGAGCACCGACCGGAAGACGAGTTTGGAAAAGCATTGAAAATCAAGCAGCAGTTAAAAGAATATCTGCCGGATTATATGATTCCTAAAAAACTGGTGTTCCTGGATCAGCTTCCGATGACCGCCAACGGAAAAGCGGACCGAAAAGCTCTGGGAGGGATGCTCTCATGAGTTTCTTCGATAACTATCAGTTTTTCTGTGTCCTGATTCTGATACTTCTGCCGGCACTGCTCCTTGGCATTCTGGAGCAGCCGCTGAAGTGGTACTCTACCGCTGCCACTTTTCTGTTTATCGCTCTGGCATTTTTCCCCAAGCCGGAACAGGCAGCGTATCTGGCCCTGTACTTCATCATCGAGCTGGTAACAGTAAAAGGATACCTGTCTATCCGGCTTTCCAGAGGCCGGGAGGTCTGGACGTACCGGATCGCTCTCCTGATCAGTATCCTGCCTTTGATTCTCAGTAAACTGTCCGGGCTCTGGGGAGGATCCCTGTTCGCATTCCTGGGGATCTCCTACCTGACATTTCGATGCGCTCAGATCATCATTGAAACATACGACGGTCTGATTCAGGAGCTCCCGGTTTTTGATTTTACAGCCTTTGTACTCTTCTTCCCGTCTCTTAGCTCCGGGCCGATCGACCGGAGCAGACGGTTTTTGCAGGATCTTAATACGGTCCTTCCGCGCAGAGACTATCTGAATCTTGCCGGAGACGGCATATTTAAAATTTTGCTGGGGCTGATTTACAAGCTGATTCTGGCTTCCGCGTTTTTTAAGGGAATGGGAATGGTGGAAGGAGCCCGCACATGGTACTATGTCGTAATTTATGCATACTGTTACGGATTTTATCTGTTTTTTGATTTTGCCGGATACAGTCTGATGGCAATCGGCACCAGTTATCTGCTTGGCATCCGTACTCCGGACAACTTCCGCCGTCCGTTTCAGAGCATTGATATTCAGGAATTCTGGGATCGCTGGCACATCACGCTGTCCCACTGGTTCCGGGATTTTCTCTTTTCCCGGTTCATGATTCAGTCCATCCGGAAAAAACGGTTTAAAAACAGGCTGAACGCGGCCTGTGCAGGATTTCTTGTGAATATGCTTATCATGGGACTGTGGCACGGAGTGACACTGTCTTACATTCTGTACGGCCTGTATCACGGCATCCTGCTGGCGGCCACAGAATGGTACAAAAAGAAATCATCTTTTTATAAAAAGTACCGGGAGAAACGGTGGTACCGCTTTCTTTCCTGGCTGATTACACTACAGCTTGTAATCTTTGGATTTTACATCTTTTCGGGTAAGTTCGTATGGCTGCTCGGACTATCATAATATTCAATAAGTTTGGAGGAAAATGACTATGAGAGAAACAATTTTTGAAATGTTGGAAAGAATCTGTGAAGATGATATTGTAAAAAGCAATCCGGACATTGATCTGTTTGAAACGGGGCTGCTGGACTCCCTTGGATTTGCGGAACTGCTTGCCGATATTGAAGATGAGCTGGGCATCCTGATCGCACCGTCCGAAGTAGACCGGAGCACCTTTAACACACCGAACCGGATTCTGGCTTACCTGAAAACAAGGAGTGCATCATGAAACGAATCGCTGCATTTTTCCTGGCCGTCATCCTGGCACTGACCTCGGCAGCCGGACTTCATTTCCTGGCGGAGCAAAGAGTTCACGCAGACGGAAACGCATTTGCATCCTGGTCCGGAGACGGAAAATTTCCCGCGCGCGAGGCTATTTTAAAAAATCTTGATGACCATACCATCCTGACCTTCGGCTCGTCCGAATTTCAGCACGGCGTCAAAACTCCATATCATCCAGGAAATGTGTTTCAGAATACCGATTTTCAGATGATGCTGATCGGAGCAGGATATTATCAGTCTCTCAGTCATGCAATTACCCTTGCATCCCTGGGGGACCAGGTAAAGACAAAAGAGGCCGTCCTCTTTCTTTCACCTCAGTGGTTCCGCAAGGCGGGCGTACAGCCGGAGGCTTTCACCTCCCGCTTCTCCGAATCCCATTATATTGCCATGCTGGAGAATACACATCTGCGAAAAAAGGTCAAGGACTACATGATCCAGCGCTCTCAGGAACTGCTGAAACCGGATCCTTCTCTCCAAAAGCGCACCCGTCTGTACAACCGCGTACTGTACACCGGCGGCGCCTCCATGACAGACCGTCTGAATTACAGAATCTATACACGATTTCTGAAAGAAAAGGAACTTCAGACTGCCGTCATGCAGATGACAAAAGATCGTATCCCGGCAACGTCCGACAGCAGCAAACCGGATCAGTCTCCGGATTTCGCAGCTCTGCTCCAACAGTCCGTCAAGGACGGGGAGGCAGAAAATCAGGACAATCCATTTTATATGGATGATAACATCTACAAATGGAAAGTCCGCCCCTTTATGAAAAAGAAGAAAAATCAAAGTCTGAAAGGAAGTTACAGCAGTTCTCCGGAATACGATGACCTCAGATGCTTCCTCGATGTCTGCCAGGATCTGGGAATCCGGCCTCTGATTGTCATGCTCCCGGTCAACGGATACTGGTACGACTATACCGGCTTCCCAAAAGAAGCACGGGCTGACTACTACCAGAAAATACGCTCCACAGTATCCGAATACAACGCTTCTTTAGCAGACTTTTCCGACCAGGAATACACAAAATACTTCTTCGAAGACGGCGTTCATATCGGCAAGAAAGGATGGGTTTTGATCAATGAAAGCATTTACCAGTTTTATCAGGAAAATAAAGAAACATAAATTCATATCCTTCGCAGGCTGGACAATCATATTTTACTTGATGCTTATGACAATATATCTGTATCTAATGTACGCAAACTTATCGTCAGCACCAAAATTTGTCTATAACATGTTTTAACATTAATTTTTTTGCAATTTATAAGGGACGTGTACCGATGCATCGGTACACGTCCCCAATAACGTGAAAATCTTTTAGTGGGTTTCGCCCATTGCTTTTTGTACGTCTTCTGTGTTTGTCACTGCGGCTTCGATGCCGTATTCCAATGCTTTTGCGATCATTTCCAGTGACATGAACGGTGTGCCGTTTGGTTTGTCGACCACCTGTCCGCTTTCATATGGTACATGTACAAATCCTGCCCGGATGCCCGGATATTTTTTTGCTGCAAGATAGAGTACGTTGTACATGATGCAGTTGCATACATAGGTTCCTGCAGTATAGGAAATGTGTGCCGGAATTCCGTGTGCTCTCATGTTTTCTACCATTGCTTTTACCGGAAGTGTGGAGAAGTATGCTGTCTCGCCGTCCTCGCGGATTGGTTCGTCAAATGGCTGTTCTCCGTCATTGTCCGGAATTCTTGCTTCTTTCAGGTTGATGGCAACACGTTCTACTGTCATGCAGGAACGTCCGCCAGCCTGTCCTACGTCCAGCACCATATCCGGCTGGTATTTTTTGATTGCTTCTTCTACGACTTCCGCGCTTCTTGTGAATACGGTCGGAATTTCGATTTTGATAATTTCTGCCCCTGCAATCGTGTCCGGAAGCAGTTTGACTGCCTCATATGCCGGGTTGACTTTTTCTCCCCCAAATGGATCAAATCCTGTAACCAATACTTTCATTGTACTGACCTCCTTATACCTCTTATACATTGCTTTAATATACATTTGGCTCCGGCAGAATAATCTTGCCTTCCTGCATCAGCTGTCTGTTGTCCGCGTAGATATCCGGTTCTAGACAGACAAGATCAAAATGCCCTTTGGCATTCTGCATGCCTCCAAGTGCAAGATTCCGGCCAAGGCCTATGTGGAAAGTCCCGTAGGCGGACTCATCCTCAATATAACAGTTCCCTGCACACCGTGAGTAGGAATTCAGCCCGATGCCGAACTCTCCTCCGATGTAAATTCTGCTGTCCCTGTAAGCCTCCATGTAGTTTTTCAGCCGGATTCCGGTTGGTGTTTCCTCAATCTTTACAATGCGCCCCTGCCTGAATTCTATCCTGGTAATTTCCTCTGCCTTTCCAATATATCCAAGGGAACCGTCCAGCATCATAATGCCATCCGTCCGTGTCTCCTCGATGGGCACGTAAACCTCGATGCTGGCTGAGGAATATCCCTTGCCGTCTTTGACTACACCGTTGAAAAATCCTGGATTCCTGCCTTTTTTCCCCATCTGCAGATCGGTGCCTGCCGGGGTGGTCACGTGTATGCGTGACGAATGACGGAGGTATTTCATAATAACCTCCGCCATCAGCCGGCTTTTCTTTGTATCCATCCTCAGGAATTCAAATTCCAGCATGGATTTTCCGTTGTTTGTAGAAAGGGGCAGGGATAAAAATTTCTTATGACGGCTGATCGCACGTTTTGCTGCCTTTGTTGTCACAAGGGAATATTCTGTCGCCGCAATCACTGCTGTGTAGGGATCAAATACTTCTTCATTCTCATCGAAGAATACCCCAACATACCGTCCTTTATTCTCTACAAAAAGTGTATTTACGGACCTGGCTCTTTTGACCGCCCATTTTTTGAGCTCTGCCGCTTCCGCACGGTACTCTTTGCTCGTCACGATCAAAAGCCTGTCCCATGGTTTTATTCTTACCCAGTCTTCAATAACAATACGGGCTCCCCGCTCTATTTCACGCATTCGACTGTGCCGTCCTTATTTCACCTATTTAAAGATAATCATGTAGCAGATCTGTACGACAAGCATAATAGCTGCTACGATAACCTGATTCTTGATTACGCCCCAGCGGTCTTTCATATTCAGAATCGCTACCGGAACGATATTGAAGTTTGCTGCCATCGGTGTGCACAGTGTACCACAGTATCCGCATGTCAGAGCAAGCATTCCGATTACGATCGGGTTTGCTCCATATGCAAGTACGAATGGTCCGCCGATTCCAACTGTCATAACCGTGATCGCCGCAAATGCATTTCCCATGATCATGGTGAAGAGCACCATTCCGATTGCGTATACGATGATACCAAGATTCACATTTCCCTTTGGTACGACATTTCCTACCAGCTGTGCGATGACATCACCGACACCTGCAGCTGTAAAGATTCCGCCCAGTGCTCCAAGGAGCTGAGGAAGCATACACAGAGGTCCCATCATGGACAGGAACCGTTCGGATCCTTCCAGGAAAACTTTCGGCTTGTTGTCCGGAGAATATACTCTCAGGATGATCATGGAGATGATTACACCGACTGTAACACCGACCATGGAGCTGATGTTTGTAAACAGCGCAAACAACAGGGAGCATACCGCTACTGTCAGGGCCGGAATAAAGATCTTCATACCGATCTTGGAATACTGTGCTTTTGTGTACTCTTTTGTCGGAGCGTTTGTTTTTCCGACTTTTACACGTTTGAAAATCGGCGGGATACACATCACGATAACAAGGGCGCCGGACACCTTCGTCGGGAGCCATGTTCCGAATGCACATACAACACCGAAGGAACACCAGAATACTGCTGTACCAATTCTGGATGGGTTTTCTTTATCAAGAAGATTTTTGATACCTGCAAAAATTGTAATCAGACCAATGATGATCCATACCGCTTCGCCAAGAACATTGGCAGGGCCGGCACCTATCTGTATAAACTTAAGATCCATATATCTGTCCCCCCTTATTTCTTCTCCGGTTTCGCAGCGCTGGAACCGTAGTATTTCTTCATCAGTTTCTTATCCTTTGTAATATAGTAGATACTTGCAACAACCAAAGCGATAATCGCAATCGGGAGTTCTGTAATTGCCAGATCCACAAGCTCTACATCGTATCCAAGAGACGCAAGTGTCGTCTGTACAAGGATACCGCCGGCTCCACCTACGAAGAGTACCTGGAAGAAGAACCAGGTGATATTTTCCATACCGGATGCCATACCCTTGATGTCTTCCATATGTTCTTCATTCGGCTCATATCCGTGACTTTCAATAGCACCCTCTGTCATCGGGAGCAGTACCGGACGTACAAATCCTGCTACACCGCCGAATCCTACGTTGAATGCTCCAAAGAATCCTCTCAGGATACCATATGCACATACAAGCCTTCCGGCCGTTGCACTTTTGACCTTCCTCATCAGATCCGCTGCCGCTTCACGAAGACCGTTGGCTTCCAGAACGCCGGTAACAAGCAGGATCATAATAAAGATCGCCATGCTTCGGTTTGCAACAAAGTTGGTTCCAAGTGTTTCGAGAAGACCGTCAATGCCAAGTCCTCCCGCAAGAGCAGTCGCAACTGCCGCTAAAAAGATAATCAGGATGGAGTCCAGTTTCAGTGCAAATCCAAACACCACGATCAGGACACCGATCAGTTTAATAAGTTCCATAGATTTTCCTCCTTCTCTTTCTTGAGTCGTTTTTTCCCTCGATACTGCCTGGGATCTGTCTGCTTTTCTGCCGAACTCAAAAGGATCCGGCTCTGTTTCTCCTCCTTTTCCTTTGTTTCACAGATCTGCAGCCTTTATACAATCATCGGGCGTCTTCTTCTGTACACTGCTGATACGCTGCCTCCCTCACAGCTCATGCTGCATTCCCGGAGAATGGTTGCGTTCATCAGCATCTGAAGCGTTGCCTCATCATGAGCAACGTGAGCTCTCGCACAAAGATTCAGGTATTCCCCCTGTGCGGTCTCATCCGCCACTTCGCTTGTATACGATACGGTTGTAATCCACGGGAAGCGGATCGACGGATACTTGTGAGCCGGATCAGCTTCGTATGGAATCCAGTAATTAATCATATTTTTATAATAGTTTGCCGGGAAAAGCTTCGGCATCCACGCGTGAGCATACTTTTCAAACTGTGCGCTCCACTCTTTGTTGAGTGCCGTCATCTCCTCATCCTCTGCAATCTTGTCCGCGATGACATCTTCCATCTTCTTGTTTACCGGATAGTTATCCTTGTACTCTTTGTTGGTCACGTACCAGAAATATCCGTAAAGAAGAGATCTAGGAAGCCAGAATCCCTTGTAGGACGGGGATGTATATCCTGAGAACTGCTGCTCCCATTCATGGCTTGGCACCCCATGATTGTCTACGATCATATCCGGTGCGTACCGTTCATACAGCCTGCTCAGTCCCATGGCCTCTCCATGGATGGTATCCTGATGGAAATGCTCATGGAAGAATTCCTTGCCCAGGGCATTGAATCTTGCCACATGGAATTTCCAGTACGGATGTTCTTTCTGAAGCTCATAATGAATGGCTGCTCCGTCTACATTTTCCATCGGCACAAGAATCAGGTTGAGCTTTTCCGGAAGCTCTTTGTAAGTCTCATCCGTCAGAAGTTTCTTTAAAAGAATAAACGATGCATTCGTGCTCGATACTTCGTTGGCGTGATGTCTTGCGTTTATGATCTCGGACGGACATCTGGTCAGCCGCTTTGTCATGGACAGATAACCTTCCCTCTGTGGCTTCAGCCAGATAGCATAGAGCTCTCTTCCCGTGTAGGAACGTGCAGTCCTGAATACCTCGATTCCCGGTACGCTTTTCAGTTCCTCCAGGATCTCCCTGCACTGATCATAGCCGATGAGTTCCTTCTCATGAAGATCAATCTCCGTAATGGATTTGTCTTTGACCGGTGCCGGCTGCTCCGGAACTGCCGCCTCAGTCACACTTCCGTCTTCACCGATCAAACAAAGTGATGCGATGTGCTGCCAGCCCTCTGTAATTTCCAGCACTCCTCTTTCTATTAAATCTGCATATGCCTTCAGATACTCTTCTGAAACGCCTTTTGTCACAATCTTCACATCAAGCTTTCCATCTTTGGCTGAGAGTCCTGCCACCTTAAAGGACACTTCCTCCCGCTTTCTCTGACTGGCAAGTACCATTCCATCCTTTTCAATACATGGTTTTTCCTTTAATTTTTCAAAGACAGTCACCCTCAGTACCGGACGTCCTTCCTTCTGGTGAATTGCCGGAAGAATCAGTCCCGGTGCGTCCAGCATGACGCCCACTTTTTGAACACCGTAGTTTTTAAAATAATCGCTTCCTGTAAAATACATGTCTTCATGCAGGGCATCCAGTGAAGAAATCAAATCCTCTCTGCAGCCCACACGATAATCCGGTTCGCTGACTGTGACATCCAGAAGAAGCTCCTGGAAAAACGGCTGCTGCTCGGCTGTGACGGTTCCTCCCGTCTTTTCCTCAATGTACCGCCTGCAGTCCGGAAGCACTTCCGCCTGATAGACATCCCATATTTCCTCCAGGTCAGTGCGGATCTTCTGGTAAACCGTTTCTTCACCATTGATCCATACACGGATATATCCTGTCGCCGGGTGTACCTTTCCCATCTTTGGATATTCGTCCAGATATGGGCGTTCTGAGCACTGAGCCTTATATGTATTTTCATAGCAGACGGTATCATTCCGGTATCCCTTGCACAGATAGGTCAGATCCGCGTCCCCTTCATAAGGAAGAAATACAACTGCGTCCCTGTCGACACCGAGTTCTCTCACCAACACATCTTCGATCGGATAGAGCTCCTGCAAATACCGGATCGGAAGATCGTACCACTTATCCGGATTGTCCGCCTGAAGGTTATGATAGGACGGGGTTGCTCCATTTTCATCCAGCCATTCCGTCTGCCCTTCCGGCAGGAACGGCTTGAAATAGATTTCGATCTTATCCGGCTTCTCCTCCCGGACCTTCGGAATCACAACCTCATCGATCCAGGAAAATCCCTGCTTATACGCACAGATCAGAGTCGTTTCTGTACTTTCTGCGCCAAGGCTCTTTGCCTTCTCTTCAATCTTTTCTTTTATCTTTGCGCGTACGGCCTGGTCTTCACTGAGGGCTCCTTCCACACAGAGCCTGTCCCCTTCTTTCAGAATCGGATAAACCTTCTTCTCCAGGACTTCCTCAAAGACTTCTACTTCCCACGGAAGTTCATACACCTTCTCGTACGCTTTCTTTCCTGCTTTATAGTTTTCAAATGTGACGCCCTCGAACAACGCCTTCTGTTGATCGGAAATTTCCGGTGAGCCATAGACGGTAAATGCTCCGTCCTCTTTCTCTTTCAGCATCTGAAGTGTGGCAATCTGTCCGTCCGCAGTGCGGAGCACCGCATCGTCACACATATCCATCATCACTTCCCGGAACCGCTTCCATCCGCCTGTCCCAGGAAACTTCTCACAGATCAGTGCGGAGAGCTCTTCCAGCTCCTTTCCTCTTCCCCTGAGGTAAACCTTTACCGCTCCATCTGATTCTTCCATAGCCATTTCCGCATGATCCGCATCTTCCAGAATCACTGCATTTCCGGCATAATCTTTCTCTGCAGTAATACCACCTTCATATCCTGTTGTTTCCATTCCAAACCGGAATGCAACATTGCATGCTGCTATCAGCATGGACAGATCCGCGTCCTCCGGAAGTACGATCTTTACATCCAGTTTGTCCGGCAGGAAGTCATAATCTTCATCTTTCAGAAACGGGCCGGCCTCAAACATGCTTTCCAACCCTTTCTCTGTACGGAAATCCAGATCAAACATCGGCTCCGGATGTCCTTTTGCCGTTTCATATCCTTCCGGAATCTCCGAGTCCTGCAACTGGAACAGCGCTTTTAACTCTTCCTCGTTCGCAGGCGACGGAATCCCGTCCTTGATCCCTGCAACCGGAAAAACTGCCACTTCTGTCTGAAACCCCAGCAGAAGGGCCGCTTCCAAGGCAAGCTTTTTCTCTTCCGTTGTCATATCCTTCCGCAGTTTTAATCGTTCCACGGACTTCACCTCCCATTCATTTTTTGCAAAAACTTTACTAAGAATTTAACACAGTAAAATGTGAAAGTCAACATTCTCACTAATAATTACATCCTTTTCGGCAGTTTCTATGTAATTTTCCACAAAACGCCAGAAAATTTCTACAAAAAAAGTGAACTTTCCTCCAAAGTCCACTTTTTTCTACCTGCAAAGGCCGGTTTTCCCGGATATCAAATCACCCTGTGCTCCAGCCATTTCCTGTTTTTCAGCCGTATCGAAAAGACAACAGCCCTGACGGTCCAGTCTGTAAACATGCCGATCCAGACCGCAATCGGGCCCATTCCAAATACTCTTGCCAGGATCATGACAAGGGATACCCGGAAAATCCACATGGAAAGAATCGATACCACCATGGAAAACCGAACATCTCCTGCCGCCCGGAATCCGTAAGCCGGTATAAATGCCAGCGTCCATACAATCGGTTTTACAATCGTAATACAGGTCACCATGAAGATGCACATGGACGCACTCGCCGGCTCCATGCCTCCAAAATAAGTGATCGGCCGAACCAGAACAAACAAAAGCAGGCAGGACGCCACCACGACCACTTCCGCAATCACGGAAAGTTTCTTCACATAATAAACAGCCTCATCCTTTCTTCCGGCTCCCATACATTCTCCGACTACCGTCATCAGTCCGATTCCCACGCCGATCGCCATGATTCCATTCAGATTTTCAATGGTATTGGTCATCCCCTGGGCCGCGATAGCCGCCGTTCCCATCATGGAAACCGTCGACTGGATCGCCAGCTTTCCGAACTGGAACATACTGTTTTCAATTCCCGAAGGGATCCCGATCTTCAGTATTCTCCGGATCTGCTCCCAGTCAGGCCGGATAGAGAAATAGTTCTTTAGGTGAATCGCCCAGACCGGCTTTCTCAGCTCATAAAGGACCGCAATCATGGCAAATGCCCGCGCCAGCATAGTCGCACAGGCGGATCCTCCTACCCCCAGATGGAAGCCCCACACAAACAGAAGATTCAAAACCACATTCAGCACGTTGGCAATGACCGAGATCTGCATTGGAAGCCTGCTGTTTTCCTGCGCTCTCAGAATGGAGGCCCCGTCATCATATAGGGCGATAAACGGAAATGCCACCGCGGAAAACAGAAAATAGATCTTGGCATTGTCCATAACCGCCTTTTCCACTTTTCCGAAGATCAGCTGCAAAAGCGGTTCGTGGAAAACGATACAGAGAACCGCCATCATAAGAGACAGGAAAAAGGTGACGAACACCAACTGTCCGGCCGCTTCATTGGCCTTCTCTACATCTTTGCTTCCCAGATACTGGGAACAGATCACCGTGCCTCCGGCCGCCAGGGCAAAAAACGCCTCCACGATTAGAATATTAATCGCATCCACCAGAGAAACCGCGGAAATCGCCGCGGACCCGATGTTACTGACAATCAGCGTGTCTACTGTCCCCATGAAGGAATTCAAAAGCTGGTCAAAGGCAAGCGGAATCAGCAGTACGGCCAGCTGCCGGTTTGTAAATAAGTGTTTCTTCTTCTGTTTCTTCATATTTAAAGTAGTCCCCCGTCATTTCTTCTACCAGTTTACCATAAAAAAGCATACCGGAAAACCTCTCTTTCCGGTATGCTCTGCTTCTTCTATATCTTTTTTCTGGATGTGACCCGGAGTCTTGACATGGCCCGCGCCAGCGCCATCTGATTGGCATTGTACTCTTCCATACTTTTCTTCTGGCGGAGCTGTTCCTCAGCCCTCTCCTTCGCCTCCTCGGCGCGCCGGATGTCAATCTCCTCCGGACGCTCTACCGTCAGAGCGAAGACCTTGACACGGTTGTTGAGGACTTCGATAAATCCTGCGCTCACCGCAACCGTTGTCTGGCTGCCCTCGGCATCCACAAAATCCATCTCACCTGGTACAATCGCCGCAATCATATTTTCGTGGTGCGGCAGTACCTGAATCTCACCATCTTCCACCGGAAAGGTAATGCTCTGGCCTCTTCCGGTATAGAACTGGCGGTTGCTTGCATAGATTTCTAGTCCAAATGTATTCTGAAGGCTCATATGCACACTCCTTTACTCTTCTGAGACGGCCTCTTCTTTCGCCTTCTCGATCACATCGTCGATCGTTCCCACATTGAAAAATGCGTTTTCCGGATACTCGTCCATCTCGCCTTCCACGATCATCTTGAAGCCCCGGATCGTCTCCTTGAGCGGAACATATTTTCCCGGAATACCGGTGAAGTTTTCTGCGACATGGAACGGCTGGGAAAGGAATTTCTGGATTTTTCTTGCCCGGTAAACGGTCTTTTTATCCTCCTCAGACAGCTCTTCCATACCAAGGATGGCAATGATATCCTGCAGTTCCTTGTACTTCTGCAAAATTTCCTGGACCTTTCTTGCCACTTCGTAATGCTCTTCTCCGACCACATCGGCTTCCAGAATACGGGAGCTGGATTCCAGCGGGTCCACCGCCGGATAGATTCCCTGCTCTACAATCTTTCTGGACAGAACGGTCTGCGCGTCCAGATGGGCGAATGTTGTCGCCGGAGCCGGGTCGGTCAGGTCGTCCGCCGGCACATAGACTGCCTGCACGGACGTGACAGAACCGTTTTTCGTAGATGCGATACGCTCCTGAAGCGCTCCCATCTCATTTGCAAGGGTCGGCTGATATCCTACGGCTGAAGGCATACGGCCAAGCAGCGCGGATACCTCGGAACCAGCCTGTACGAAGCGGAAAATATTATCGATAAACAGAAGCACGTTCTGGTGCTCTTTGTCACGGAAATATTCCGCCATGGTCAGTCCTGTCTCCGCCACACGCATACGGGATCCAGGTGGTTCATTCATCTGCCCGAACACAAGGGCTGTTTTATTTAAAACGCCGGACTCTCTCATCTCTGTCCACAGGTCGTTTCCTTCCCTGGAACGCTCACCGACTCCGGTGAAAATCGAATATCCGCCGTGCTCTGTGGCAATATTCTGGATCAGCTCCTGAATCAGAACGGTTTTTCCGACACCCGCTCCTCCGAACAGACCGATCTTACCGCCCTTAGCATAAGGGGCCAGCAGGTCAATAACCTTGATTCCTGTCTCCAGGATTTCTACGACCGGGCTCTGCTCTTCGAAAGACGGCGGATCTCTGTGGATCTCCCAGTGTTCTTCCCCTTCCAGGGATTCTCCGTTGTCAATCGTCTCACCAAGAACGTTGAAAAGCCGTCCCAGCGTCTTGTCTCCTACCGGAACCTTGATCCCTGCTCCGGTTGCGGTTACTTCCATGTCACGGCAGAGGCCTTCACTTGCGGAAAGCATGATACAGCGCACTGTATCATTTCCAACGTGCTGTGATACCTCCATCACGCACTTTTTTCCGCCATTCTCCACGACCAGCGCATCTTTGATACTTGGAAGCTCACCGTTTTCAAAAACAACATCTACAACAGGTCCCATGACCTGTACAATCTTTCCTTTATTCATCGTTATCACTTCCTTTTTTGTGCCTTCGCGCCGGCAATTACCTCTGTGATCTCCTGTGTAATCGCGGCCTGTCTCGCACGGTTATACTGTATGGACAAATCATGGAGCATCTCCTTTGCATTGTCCGTCGAGGACTGCATCGCAGTCATTCTGGCATTATGCTCGCTGGCATAGGATTCTACCAGACATCCGTATATATTACCTGTGATATAGTTCGGGATGACCTGATCCAGGACGTCTTTGGTGGACGGTACCATATGGATAATCTCCTGCTGCACGTCAGCCGGAAGCTTCGGCATGAAAGCCGCCTTCTTCAGAGGCAGCAGCTGAACTCTCTTCGTCTCCATGCTGACTGCATTTTCCATCTCTGTGTAGATGATATCCACCTCGTCAAGTTCCCCGTCAAGGAACTTCTCTACGACTTCCCTGGCAATCACTCTGGCTCTGTGCATCGTCGGCTTCTGAACGGTGTAATGGAACTGTTCATCCATGTCCACATCTTTCTTCCTGAAATACTGCTGTCCCACGATACCAAGCACATACAGCTTGTGGTGTCCCTCTTCTTCCACCATTTCCTCTGTCATCTTAATGACATTATGGTTGTACGCACCCGCAAGTCCTTTATCGGCTGTCACGATGATACACCCGATTTTTCTCTCCTGACGCGGGATCTGAATCCTTTCATCAAAGAAAGGATGCTCCACATCCGGCATATGACGGAGAATTCGGGAAATCGCACTCTGCAGATTATAAAAATACGGCTCTGTATCCGCAAGCACCTGTTTTGCCTTCTTCATCTTGGAAGAGGAAATCATATACATTGCGTTGGTAATCTTCATCGTATCCTGGATACTTTTCATCCGTGCCTGTATTTCTTTTGCATTAGCCATACTAACACCTGCTCTTGTCTCTGAATTCGTCTGCTGCTTTTACAATCTTTGTCTCCAGCTCCTCTGTCAGCACTTTCTTTTCATCCAGTTCCCGGATGATCTCCGGATATGTATTTCCAACATATTCCAGAAGCTCTTTCTGGTAAGACTTCAGCTCCTTTAACGGAATTCCGATCATCTTCTTATGGGTTGCCGCACAGAGTGTGATAACCTGCTCCGGCATGGATAACGGGCTGCAAAGCGGCTGTTTCAAAAGTTCCATCAGGCATGCGCCGTATTCCAGCTGTGCCTTTGTAGCATCATCCAGATCCGAAGAGAACTGGGTGAATACCTGCATTTCCCTGTACTGTGCAAGATCGATACGGACACTTCCCGCAGCCTTCTTCATGGCTTTGGTCTGCGCCGCCCCACCTACACGGGATACGGAAAGTCCGACATTGACCGCCGGTCTCATACCGGAGAAGAACAGATCACTTTCCAGGAAAATCTGTCCATCGGTAATGGAAATGACGTTGGTCGGGATATAAGCGGAAACATCTCCTGCCTGTGTTTCGATAATCGGCAGCGCCGTAATGGATCCGCCGCCCGCCTCATCACTCAGACGGCTGGAACGCTCCAGAAGTCTGGAATGAAGATAGAAGACATCTCCCGGATATGCTTCTCGTCCAGGCGGTCTCTCCAGCAGAAGAGAAAGTGCACGGTAAGCTACCGCATGCTTGGACAGATCGTCATATACGATCAGAACGTCCTTCCCTTTATACATAAAATATTCCGCAAGCGCTGTACCTGCGTACGGTGCAATATACTGAAGCGGCGCGCAGTCGCTGGCTGTTGCCGCAAACACTGTCGTGTAATCCATTGCTCCATATTTTTCAAAAGTAGATACCAGCTTGGCGATCGTGGAAGCCTTCTGTCCGATGGCAACATAGATACAGATCACATCCTTACCCTTCTGGTTCAGGATCGTATCAGTCGCAATGGACGTCTTTCCTGTCTGACGGTCTCCGATGATCAGCTCTCGCTGTCCGCGTCCGATCGGGAACATGGAGTCGATCGAAAGGATTCCTGTCTCCAGCGGAACCGTAACGGATTTTCTGTCAACGATGGACGGAGCCGGATATTCGACCGGACGGTATTCCTCGGATTTGATCTCGCCTTTTCCATCAATCGGAGCGCCCAGGGCGTTGACAACACGTCCGATATAGCCTTCTCCTGCCGGAACGCCTGCGCTTTTTCCGGTACGGAAGACTCTGGTGCCTTCTCCGATTCCACGGTCATCCCCAAACAGGATACATCCGATACTGTTCTGACGGATATCCTGTACCATTCCCTTCAGGCCGTTCTCAAAGGTCACGATCTCTCCGTAAGCCGCATGGTCAATGCCATAGATCGTTGCGATTCCGTCTCCGACGCTGACTACGGTTCCGACCTCTTTATCTTTGCTGATTTCATCATAGTTCTGGATTTCTTCTTTTAATATGGAGATTATTTCATCTGAATTGATTGTACTCAATTACTTCACCTCCGTTGTTAATGTTGTAAAGCACGGGAGAGCGCCTGGAATCTTCCCCGGAAGCTCCAGTCAAATTCCCGTCCGCCTGCCCGAAGGATAAATCCTCCTACCAGGCTTGGATCTTCTTTTAAGGAAAGTGTTACTTCCTTTACATGAAATTTCCGGCACAGGAAGGATTTCATCTTTTCCTGCTGCTCCTTCGTCGGAGCTGTCACATACAGCAGAACCGCCGGAAGGCTTTGTTTTGCCTTTCTCTCAATTTCATGATATGCTTCGAACATTTCCAGAAGCATATCTGATTTCTGGTTCCTGCATACGACCTTAATGAAGTTCCTGATATCCTCCGGAAAGATCCGGCCGGCGATCTGTTCCTTTACCGGAAAGGCAATCGTAGGATTTCCAAGGCATTCCCCGACTTCCGGGACATCCTTCAAAATCGTCTCTGCCTTAATTACGGATTCTGCATCCACCTGCAGTTCATATAATGCCTGCGCATAATTCCTAGCTGTCTGTGTCATCAGAATCACCTGCTTCTTCTAAAAACTGGTCATAAAGCGCCAAATCTTTTTCACTGCTGTTTTTCTCGCCCATAATTTTAGAAGCGGCTGTCAAAGCAATGTCGGCGATCTGCGATTTCATCTCACGCATAGCCTGCTCTCTTTCCACTTCCATGGTCTTTCTGGCCTTATCCATGATCTGACCTGCCTCTTCATTTGCGTTCTTCACGATCGCATCTGCCTGAAGGGCAGCCTCTGCCTTGGCCTTTTCTACAATCTGACCGGACTCCTCTTTTGCCGAAGCCAGTGCCTCTTCGTACTGATCTTTCAGCTTTCCGGCAGATTCTTTCTGATCCTGCGCGTCTTTTAACTGTCCGCGGATCAGTTCCTCTCTCTGATCCATGATCTTCTGGATCGGCTTAAATAAGAAATGCTGCAGCAGGAAATACAGAACAAGCAGATTTATGATTGTACCGATGATTGTAACCGGACTTAATGTCAGCATCTGCCTC
>CAJFMZ010000021.1 GCA_904393575.1 uncultured Sellimonas sp.
GCCCTTGCGAGAAGTATCGTGCAGCAGCCAAAGGTGCTGCTTTTGGATGAGCCGTTAAGCGCCATCGATGCGAAGCTTCGGAAGTCTCTGCAGAACAGCATTAAGCAGATTCACAAGGATCTGGGGCTGACCTGTATTTTCGTAACCCACGATCAGGACGAGGCGATGGTGATGTCCGATACGATCCACCTCTTCCACGAGGGACGCATTGAGCAGTCCAGCGATCCGATCACCATGTATACCTCGCCGGTCAGCCAGTTTGCGGCGGCATTCATCGGAAACTACAACATTCTCTCCCAGGAGCAGTTTGCCGCCGTAACCGGAAAGAAGATTGTTTCTGAAAACGGAATCGCGATCCGTCCGGAGACGATCCAGATTGTAACGGATCCGTCGGAGGAGACAGACTATACATTTGACGGAGTGATTATTGATAACACACCAAAAGGAAACGTTTTGCAGTATAATATTAATGCAAATGGCGTTAAAATAAAAGTGGACGTACTCTTCAGAAGCAAGGTACTCTTTGAAAACGGACAGAAGCTTCGTCTGTCTGTAGCAGATCACAACTGCATCAGAATTTAGCAGAAAGGAACGAAAACGACTATGAAACATGGAATCGTCAATTCCCTTGAAATCCCGCGTTTTTCAGGGATTCAGACCTTTATGAGAATGGAAAATGATACGGATCTGCAGGATGTGGACTTTGTCGTGGCAGGCATTCCGTTTGATACCTGTGCGACTTACCGTGGGGGAGCCAGATTTGGCCCGGCGGCGGTCAGAGAGATGTCTTCTCTGGCGGCCAAACCGTATAACCCGATTCTGGAAGTGGATATTTTCGGTGAATGCCGGGGCGTGGACTACGGCGATCTCCCGACGGTGCCGGGATATGTGGAGGAGACTTTTGACAAAGTGCACGCCCAGATGAGAACGCTGTTCGAGAGCGGAGCCGTTCCGATTGTCATCGGAGGGGACCACAGCGTGACGCTGCCGGAGCTTCGTGCATGTAAGGATGTGCACGGGGAGGTGGCGCTGGTTCATTTTGATGCCCACTACGATACGATCAAAGAATATTTCGGAAAACCGTACAGCCACGGCACACCGTTTTACCATGCTGCAAAGGAAGGGCTGGTGGATCCGTCCTGTTCCATCCAGATCGGAATCCGGGAAGGACTTTACGGACCGGAGGACGCGCAGAATTCCGCAAATCTTGGATATGAGTCCATCGATGCCCTTACGATGCACCACATGAGTACCCAGGAGATCACAGGCCGGATCAAACGCAGGGTTAACGGAAAGAAAGTGTTCCTGACCTTTGACATTGATTTCCTGGATCCGGCATTCGCGCCGGGGACAGGTACGCCGGTGCCGGGCGGATTTTCCACCTGGGAGACGCTGGAGATCCTGCATGGCCTGAAAGATCTGGATGTTGTGGGATACGATGTGGTAGAAGTGGCAAATGCATTTGACGGTTCCGGAATCACGGCCATTGCGGCAGCGGGAATTATTCAGGAGTTTATGTCTCATATTGCATGGAGGAAAAAGCATGGAAAAGATCAAAGATAAAATCGGTGACAATTCGGTCGTAGAAAAGCTGGCAGGAGCAGAGGAAGTAACGTGGATCAATCCGAAAAAGGAATGTTGGGAGGGCGCCAGGGAAACCTTTGACGTCCGTCCCGAAGAAATCGAGGATGCCAGGGAACGCCTGGAACGGTTTGCGCCACTGATTCTTCGGTATTTCCCGGAGACAAAAGACCGGGGAGGTCTCATCGAATCGCCGCTGGAGGAGATTCCGAAGATGAAGGCGGCACTGGAAGAAAAGATTGGAAGTGCTGTTGAGGGAAGACTGTTCTTAAAGGAAGACAGCCATCTTGCCATTGCAGGTTCTGTCAAGGCAAGAGGCGGGATTTACGAGGTGCTGAAATACGCGGAAGACCTTGCAATGAAGCACGGACTTTTAAAGGATGGTGACAGCTACGCCGTTCTTGGTGAGGAAGAGAACCGTGCTGTGTTCCGGCAGTATACGATTCAGGTTGGATCCACAGGAAATCTGGGCCTTAGTATCGGCATGATCAGTGCGGTTCTTGGATTCCGGGTCATCGTTCATATGTCAGCGGACGCAAAAGAGTGGAAGAAGCAGCTCCTGCGGAAGTATGGTGTGGAAGTGCGGGAATATGAGCAGGATTACGGCGAGGCCGTCAGACAGGGAAGGGCGCTCTCGGATCAGGATCCAAACAGTTATTTCGTGGATGATGAGAATTCCAGAACCCTCTTCCTTGGCTATGCCACAGCAGGGAGACGGCTGAAAGAACAGCTGGATGAACAGAAGATTGTCGTAGATGCGGAGCATCCGCTCTTTGTCTATATTCCGTGCGGAGTCGGCGGAGCGCCGGGCGGTATCACGGCGGGGCTCAAATGGGTGTTCGGTGACGCGGTGCACTGCTTCTTTGCGGAACCGGTGCAGGCGCCATGTATGCTGCTTGGCATGGCATCCGGACTGCACAACGAGATCGCGGTCCAGGATATCGGTCTGACCGGAAGGACCGAGGCCGATGGACTTGCAGTCGGCCGCCCGTCTGCCTTTGCGGGGAAGAGGATGGAGCGTGTATTAAGCGGCGAAGTGACCGTGGAAGACCGGAAACTTCTGCAGTATATGAAGCGATTGATGGATACGGAAGGCATTTTCCTGGAGCCAAGTGCCTGCGCCGGATTCGCATGTGCGGCTGCGATGGCAGGGCAGGCAGAATTTCAGAAGTATGTGAAGGAACACGGGCTTGAGAAAGTGATGAAGAACTCGGTACAGATTGTCTGGGCAACCGGAGGCAGTCTTGTGCCGGAAAAGATGCGCAGAGAATATCTGGAGGAGGCGCGGATCGTATCCTTTACGATTCCGGGATTTTCCGATGGCGGAAACTGGTACAAAGGGAATCTGCACAGCCATACCGTCAATTCCGACGGGCATCTTACACCGGAGGAAGCGGTGAAACTGTACCGGGAACACGGTTATCACTTCCTTTGCTTTTCAGAACATGATCTCTATACAGACTACCGGAAAGAGTTTGACTGCGAAGACTTTATCATCCTGCCGGGACTGGAAGCTTCGGCGGTGTTTTATGAATCGGAAGGAGCGAAAAGGAGCCGGAAGGTGCATCATATTCATGGAATTCTCGGTACGGAAGAAATGCAGAAGCAGGCAGAAAAAGCATTGTACAAACACATGGAGCGGCATCCGGTGGACAGATATTACGGACACTGGGATGGAGCAAAAGCGGCACAGAAACTGGCGGATGAGATGACGTCCAGGGGCATGATTGCCACCTATAATCATCCGGTCTGGTCCAGAGTGGGGGAAGAGGAATTCATTCATACAAAAGGAATCTGGGCGCTGGAGATCTACAATTACGGAACGGTCAATGAAAGTGCGACCGGATACGATGAGGCGCGCTGGGATGTGATGTTGCGGGAGGGAAAACGGATCCTGGCCTTCGCGTCCGATGATAATCACAATAACGGGATCGTAGAAGATTCCTGTGGCGGCTATATTGTCGTGAAGGCGGAGGAACTTTCCCACGAAGCGATTGTAACAAACATGCTGGCAGGGAATTATTATTCTTCATTGGGACCGGCCATCTATGACTGGGGCATCCGGGACGGGAAAGCCTATGTGGTGTCAAGCCCGGTATACCGGATTGATTTTATCGCAGGGAATATGATCAATGACGGCACATCCATTGTGTGCGGATCTCTGGATGAGACCGTGGAACAGGGCGAATATGTCCTGAAAGGACACGAGACCTATGTCAGAGTATCCTGCTCCGACCGGTATGGAAGGACTGCCTGGAGTAATCCGATTTTCCTTGACCGGGAAGAAAAATAGGCTCTCAGGTGGAAAAGGAGATAAAAAAAGAGTGCGGAACAACAATGCCGCACTCTTTTTGCATACCTATTTCTTTTTGGTCTTTGCTGACTTGGAAGCACTTTCCATCGCAGCTTCTTTTGCTCTTGCAAAGATTCCCTTTTTCTTCTTTGGTGTCTCCAGAGGGCCTCTGACTCCTCTGACGCCTGTAATGTAAATACCGCTCACGGTAGCTTTGACTTCCTTCTTGACAGGAACAAGCGGGAAGACTTTGTCATCACACATAAAAGTCATAATCTTTGGTCCGACTTTTGCTTTTACTACATAAACTTTGGACCTGCGTAAATATTTTGGCGTGCTTTCCAGTACAATAGATGGAAAGCCTGCATCCTTCAGCTTCATACGGCCCTTGTCGATGACGAGTATGGAAACTGTCTGAGCCATTGCATCGATCTTTTCCTGCTGTTCAGCCTGCTTTTTCTGGGCTTTTTTGCCGAGAAAATAAAGGACGATCAGAGCGATGATCAGAATAGCAAGAATCACAAGTGATACGATTAAAACAGGATTCATCTTAATTACTCTCCTCCAATCTTTTGTTACACATGTTGTATTGTAGCATTGTTTTTGGGGAAGCGCAAGTAGTTTGCGGGCGGGTTGCATCTTTTTTACCCCGCAGGTATAATAAGGTCAGAAAAAGAGGAGGAAAAGGTTATGGAAATGGTATGGGACATGACAAGGAATATTTTTCTTTGGATTCTGGACAATCTGGTATTCATCAATATCCTGCTGTCCATCATCATTATCTTCTTTCAAAGACGAAATCCAACAGCAGTCTGGACCTGGCTTCTTGTACTGTATTTTATCCCCATCGTCGGATTCCTCTTATATCTGGTAGTTGGACAGGATTATCGCAAAAGCAAGATGTTTAAAATGAAAGAGATCGAAGATGAGATCAAATATGCGGTACGGCGGCAGGAAGAGTCCATCTACAGGAAAAAACTCAGGCTGAAAACCCCGGAGATGGAGCGGTTCCAGAGCCTGATTTTATATAATCTGAATGCGGCCGAGGCGGTACTTACTGACAACAATGATATCCGTATTTATACGGACGGAAGGGAAAAGTTTGACGCCCTGATTGCGGAGATGAATGAGGCCAGAAACTATATTCATTTACAGTATTATATTATACGGGACGATGAGCTGTGGCAGGAAATCGAAGAAGTACTGACAAGAAAAGCGCAGGAAGGCGTGGAAGTACGGGTACTTTTTGACAGTATGGGATGCCGGAAAATGCGGGAGAGATCCTGGAAGAGACTGGAGAAGGCCGGTGTCCAGGTGGCGGAATTCTTCCCTGCATTTCTGGGGCAGCTGCAGCTGCGCGTCAATTACCGGAACCACCGGAAGATAGCCGTGATCGACGGCAGAGTCGGGTTTGTGGGCGGATTCAATATCGGAAGGGAATATCTGGGACTGGATACAAAGAAATTCGGGTACTGGCGGGACACTCACCTCTGCCTTGAAGGGGCAGCAGTCACATCCCTTGCGGTCCGGTTCGTCCTGGACTGGAATTACGCCGCCAAGGAAAACCTGTTTCTCGAAGACCGGCTCTTTGAGATCCCGGAGTACCAAAGGAACGGACATTCCCTCGTCCAGATCGTATCCAGCGGACCGGACTCCAAATATGACAGCGTCCGGGACAACTATCTGAAGATGATTCAGATGGCAGAAAAATACATCTTCATCCAGACTCCGTATTTCATACCGGATCAGGCTATTCTGGATTCCCTGAAAATCGCTGCCAAATCCGGAGTCGATGTCCGCATCATGATCCCATGCAAGCCGGACCATCCATTCGTCTACTGGGCCACCTACTCCTACCTGGGAGAAATGGCGGCGGCAGGAGCAAGGTGCTACACCTACCAGAACGGATTCCTCCACGCCAAGACCATGACCATAGACGGCCTGGTCAGCTGCGTCGGAACCGCCAACATGGACATTCGAAGCTTCCAGCTCAACTTCGAAGTCAACGCCACCATCTACAGCGAAAGCACCGCCAGAAAACTGGAAGATGCATTCGAAAACGACCTCCTCCTCTGCCAGGAAGTCACCGAAGAAACCTACCAGCAGCGCGGACTATCCATCCGCATCCGGGAACAGATCTCCAGACTGTTCTCCCCACTGCTATAAAACACATCGGCAAAGCCGAGACAGAAGCATTGATTTTACCACTGGAAAGTGCTAAGATAGGACTGGAAATAAGGAACAGGGGAGCTTGCGTATCAAGCAGGCTGAGAGTAAGCTGAATCGCTTAGACCCGCGACCTGATTTGGGTAATGCCAACGTAGGGAAAATGACGAAACAATACGGGTATACCCTGAGTCCGGGGTATACCCTATTTTATTGCTTTTGGGGACAGGTACCGATGCACAGGTACACGTCCCAGAAAAATGGACAGAAAAACGGAAGGAGTTAAGGATGGTGAAAGAGTATCTTGAGAATGTGAGAAGGTTGGTGCCGCTTGTGCATAATATTACGAATTATGTGACGGTGAATGATGTGGCGAATGTGCTGCTGGCCTGTGGCGGTAGTCCGATTATGTCGGATGAGCCGGAGGATGTGGAGGATATTACGTCGGTCTGCGGCGGGCTGAATCTTAATATTGGTACGTTGCATAAGAGCAGTATTGAGGGGATGTTAAAGGCAGGGCATCGGGCCAATGAGTTGGGACATCCGGTGCTTTTGGACCCGGTGGGGGCTGGGGCGAGTGCGTTGCGGACGAATACGGCGCTGCGGTTGATGAGGGAGCTGAAGCTTACGGCGGTCCGTGGTAATAGTTCCGAGATTAAGACGTTGTATCTTGGAAGTGGTACAACCAAAGGTGTGGATGCGGATGTGGCGGATGCCGTGACGGAGAACAATCTGGATGAGAGTATTGGTTTTGTAAAGGGGTTTGCGAAGGAAACGGGTTCGGTGATTGCGGTGACGGGTGCGATTGATCTGGTCAGTGACGGGGACCGGTGCTATGTGATCAGAAACGGCCGTCCGGAGATGGGGAAAATCACGGGAACAGGATGCCAGCTGTCGGGGATTATGACGGCGTATCTGACTGCAAATCCGGAGCATCCGCTGGAAGCGGCGGCAGCTGCGGTCTGTGTGATGGGACTTGCAGGTGAGACAGCGTGGAGCCGGATGGAGAAGGGAGACGGAAATGCGACCTACCGGAACCGGATTATTGACGCTATTTATAATATGACCGGGGAGGACCTGGAGAAAGGAGCGAATTATGAAGTGCGATAAAAAGGATCTTTTGCTTTATGCGGTGACGGACCGGAGCTGGCTTCGGGGCCGGACGCTTCGGGAGCAGGTAAGGGAAGCGCTGGAGGGCGGCGCAACCTTTGTTCAGCTCAGGGAAAAAAATCTGGACGAGGCGCAGTTCCTTGCAGAGGCAAAGGAGATTCAAAAGCTCTGCAAGGCCTATCATGTGCCTTTTGTCATCAATGACAATGTGAAGATTGCAGGGGAAATCGATGCGGACGGAGTCCATGTAGGACAGAGTGATATGGAGGCGGGGGATGTGAGAAAACGCCTGGGTCCTGACAAAATCATCGGTGTGTCTGCCCGGACAGTGGAGCAGGCGAAGAGAGCCCAGGAGCATGGTGCGGATTATCTCGGCGTGGGAGCGGTGTTTCCGACCGGCTCTAAGGCGGATGCCGTGGAAGTAGACCATGAGGTATTGAAGGAAATATGCGAAGCGGTAACGATCCCGGTTATTGCGATCGGCGGTATTAATCAGAACAATGTGACGGAGCTTGCAGGTACGGGCATCTGTGGTGTGGCTGTGATCAGTGCGATTTTTGCGGCCGATGATGTGCAGAAGGCAGCCGCAGGGCTGAGAGCAAAAGTGGAAGAGATGGTAAAGGAATGATCAGGGGAGTTATTTTTGATGTAGATGGTGTACTCCTTGATTCCATGCCGGTGTGGGAGGAAATCGGGGAGCGTTATCTGAAAACGCAGGGAAAAGAAGCAAAACCGGGCCTTCGGGATATCCTGTTTCCAATGAGTCTGGAGCAGGCAGCGGTTTATCTGATCCGGGAATATGGTCTTTCCAAGAGGGCAGATCAGGTGGTCGGGGAGGTGAACGACATGATCCGGAAATTTTATGCGGAGGAAGCCGGTCTGAAGAACGGGGTCCGGTCTTATCTGGAACAGTTTCAAAAGGAACAGATTCCAATGGCGATTGCGACTTCAAGCGGTCGGGAAAATGTCTCTGCGGCACTTGGGAGACTTTCGGTTCTGGAGTGCTTTCAGGCGCTATTGACCTGCTCGGAAGTAGGAAGCGGGAAAGACAGACCGAAGATTTATCTGGAAGCTGCCAGGGCAATCGGCACCAGGCCGGAGGAGACGTGGGTATTCGAGGATACCTGTCATGCCCTTCTGACCGCAAAGAGAGCCGGTTTCCGGACTGTGGCAGTCTACGACAGGGCAAGCAGAAAGGATCTGGATACATTGAAAGCCAATGCAGATGTTTTCCTGCCCGAATACGGGGATGCACGTTTGTTTCTGAAACGGGCATCTGAATAGGGAAAGAAGTTGGTTTTTGCAGAGAGGCGAAAGCCTTCTCTGTGGAAAAAGCGGCAGACCGGGGGCACCACTTTTTGCCGCTATAGAAATGAAATGCTGATACAAAAAGAGAAAGGAAGCGGGAACTATGAGAACAGCATTGACAATCGCAGGAAGTGATTCCAGCGGAGGCGCCGGCATTCAGGCAGATATCAAGACAATGACCGTAAACGGCGTGTTTGCAATGAGCGCGGTGACGGCATTGACTGCACAGAATACGACTGGCGTAACAGGAATTATGGAGGTTTCTCCGGAGTTTTTAAAGGAACAGCTGGACTGTATTTTTACAGATATCCGGCCGGATGCAGTAAAGATCGGTATGGTTTCGTCTTCGGAGCTGATCCGTGCCATCGCGGAAAAATTAAAAGAATATCAGGCGGAAAATATTGTGGTGGATCCGGTGATGGTAGCCACAAGCGGAGCGAGACTGATCAGTGAGGATGCGGTAGCGACGCTGAAAGACTGCCTTCTCCCGGCTGCGGATATTCTGACGCCGAATATCCCGGAGGCGGAGGTTCTTTCCGGACTGAAGATTCAGACGGAGGAGGACATGATTGCTGCCGGACAGAAGATCAGCAGAGACTATCATCTGGCGGTACTGGTCAAGGGAGGACATCAGTTAAATGATGCCAATGATCTGCTCTGTCAGAATGGAGCATGCAGGTGGTTTTATGGAGAACGAATTGACAATCCAAATACCCACGGAACCGGATGTACCCTTTCCAGTGCCATCGCGTCCAATCTGGCAAAAGGATTTTCCATGGAAGAATCCGTAGAGCGTGCCAAGAAATATATTTCCGGAGCTCTTGGAGCCATGCTGAATCTTGGAAAGGGCAGCGGTCCGATGAACCACGCTTTTGACATCCACAGCATGTTTATGGATGCGGCCGAGGAAGAGGTGAAGGAGTAATGGAAGAAAAACGGAAAACTTCTCTGTTTGAAAACGGGCTGATCTGGTTTGGGGCAGGGGTTTCCATCGCGGAAATCCTGACCGGAACCTATCTTGCGCCGCTTGGATTCCGGAGAGGAATTGCGGCGGTGCTCCTTGGTCATCTCATCGGATGCCTGATGATGTTCTTTGCAGGACTGATCGGAGCAAAGACACGCAAAAGCGCGATGGAAACAGTAAAAATGAGTTTTGGACAAAAAGGCGGTCTGCTTTTTTCTGCCCTCAATGTTCTTCAACTGGTAGGATGGACCGCTATCATGATTTACGACGGAGCTCTTGCTGCCCAGGGAACGGTAAAGACCGGAGCATGGCTCTGGTGTATTGTAATCGGTCTGCTGATCGTGCTGTGGATCGCAGTTGGAGTGACCAATCTTGGAAAGATCAATACCGTTGCCATGGCGGCGTTGTTCATTCTGACGCTGATCCTTTGCAAAGTGATCTTTGTGGACGGATCCGCCGTATCGGTCTCGGCGGGGGAGGCCATGAGCTTTGGGGCTGCGGTGGAGCTTTCCGTCGCCATGCCGCTTTCCTGGCTCCCTGTTATCAGTGACTACACACGGGAAGCCGAAAAGCCGGTCCGGGCCACGGCCGTCAGCGTGATCGTGTACGGGCTTGTCAGCTGTTGGATGTATATCATTGGAATGGGAGCTGCGGTCTACACAGGAGAGACCAATATTGCAGTGATTATGGTGAAGGCCGGACTTGGAATTGCCGGGCTTTTGATCATTATCTTTTCCACAGTGACCACCACCTTTCTGGACGCCTATTCCGCCGGAGTTTCTGCAGAGTCCATCGTCCCGAAACTGAACGGAAAACTGGCGGGGATCATCGTGACAGTGGCTGGAACCATTGCGGCCATGTTGTTCCCGATGGATGATATTACGGACTTCCTGTACCTAATCGGTTCGGTATTTGCGCCGATGATCGCGGTTCAGATTACGGATACCTTTCTGTTGAGAAAGAACAGGGAGAAAGAGCACTTCTGCTGGATGAATCTCGTGGTCTGGCTGATCGGCTTTCTTGTATATCGGATTCTGATGACAATAGATATTCCGGTAGGCAATACACTTCCGGATATGGCGGTGGTCATCCTGCTCACCCTTCTGGTAAATGCGGCAGCCGGGAAGCAGAAACAGAAATAACACACCGATGGCAGACGGCTTGTCAATCGGACGGAAGTATGATATAAATGGAAGGAGATGATAGAAAAGGAGACAGGAATATGAAGCAAAGAAGCAAGGCCCTGCTTGCCGGTGTATGCACGATGGCAGCTGCTTTCTGGTTGTCAGGATGCGGGCCGAAGGAGATCGAAAATGAATACGTCAAGATCAATGGATATACAGGACTGGAAGTCAGCGCGGTGACCGAGACGGAAGTAAGTGACGATACGGTGGATTCCCAGATCGAGCAGATTCGTCAGAATTACGCCACCTATACAGAGGTTACGGATCGGGCTGCCCAGGAAGGAGACATGGTAACGATCGACTATTCCGGAGCGATTGACGGCGTGGCGTTTGACGGTGGCACAGCCTCCGGACAGCAGCTGGAACTGGGAGCCGGCGGCTATATCGATGGCTTTGAGGATGGAATTGTCGGACATACTACCGGAGAGACCTTTGATGTGGATACCACATTTCCGGATCCGTATCAGAACAATCCGGATCTGGCCGGGAAGGAAGCGGTATTTACCATTACCCTGACCAAGATTGAGGAAGTCAATCTTCCAGAGCTCAATGATGAGTTCGTAACGATGGTGAAAGGGGAAGAAACAACGGTCGACGATTATAAGAAGGAAATCCGGGACGTTCTGGAGAGCCAGGCAAAGGTACAGGATCAGAATCAGAAACAGACAGAGATTATGGATGCGCTGATGGAAAATGTAGAGCTGAAAAAATATCCGGAGGATGAAGTCCAGGAGTACAAGGATCTTATGACAAAGCAGTATCAGCAGATTGCGACTTCTCTGAATATGGACTATGCAGATTTCCTGGAGCAGTACATGGGAATGGATGAGGACAGTTTCAATAAAGAAGTGGACACCCAGGTCAAGGACTATGTCAAGCAGCAGGAAGTGGTGAAGCTGATTGCGGACGAGGAGGACATTACAGTCTCGGATGATGAGATTGAGGAATGGCTCACAGACAATGCCCAGGCGCAGCAGATGACCGTGGACGATCTGAAAGGTCAGTATTCGGACGAGGAGATTGAACAGCAGGCATTAAACGACAAGGTAGTATCCTGGCTCTGGGATAAGGCGAAAATAACAGAGAGTGATTCGGACAATTAAAGAAAGGCAGATCAAATGCCGCAGTCATAAAGAAGTATGACTGCGGTGTTTTTAAACATAAAAAAAGGAAAATCAAAAGAATCTGTTGCGTAAAGGCGGGAAACATAAGATAATATCAGGTAAGGGGACTGATTGATGTTTCTGGAATGGAGATTGAAAAAATGAAACGGTGCTTTTATGACAGAGCAATGGGAACAGTTTTTTATGACCTGCAAAGGGGAACGCGCAGCACGATCGAAGTGGCCGTTTTGCCTGGCGGGGATGTGCGCGTAAGAGCGCCGCGACAGATGACAGAAGCAGCAGTCCGCAGGTTTTTAAAGGAAAAGGCTCCGTGGATCAAGGAGCAGACGGAAAAGGCCCGGAATGAGCAGAAGGAATGGATGGAGAAACGATTCCGGGACGGAAGTACCTTTTATTATCTTGGCAGGCCGTTGACGCTTGCTTCCCGAAAATCAGAGGGGAAGACAGTCTGGAGAGAGGGAGCACTGCTGCTGATCGACCAGAAGGTGGCATCGCCTCAGAAAAGGCGGGAGTATATCGAAAAATGGTACCGGGGCCTGGCAAAAGAAACAATCGAAAGACGGGTCCGGTATTTTGCCGGCCGGGTCGGAGAGAGTCCAAACAAAGTGACAGTCAAGACACAGAAAAAGCGATGGGGCAGCTGCAGCAGCCTGAGAAATTTAAATTTCAACTGGAAACTGATCATGATGCCGCAGGAGATCATGGACTATGTGGTTGTCCATGAACTGTGCCATTTAAAAGAAATGAATCATTCCGACAGCTTCTGGAAACTGGTAGGGGACGTCCTGCCGGATTACAGAAAGTGCAGGGAGTGGCTGAAATACAATGCATGGAAAGTTGAGTGGGAGCAGAGATGAAAGAAAGTTTGAAGTTGGCAGTGGAGATGGCAAAGAGAGGCGAGAGCGAAGGATTTGGCACGATTTACAGAGAAACCTGTTCGGATGTCTATTTTCGTGCCAGGCTGATGCTGGGAAACCGTGGTGAAGCCAGAGATCTGGTCCGTCAGGTCTACCTGGTTGTGTTTCGAACCATTGGTACGCTTCAGGATGCCTCAAGAATGGAAAAATGGCTTTACACGGTGTTGTATAAGCTTGGAGAAAGAGAATGCCAGAAAAAGAAAGGCATGGTTCTGGAAAAGGAAAAGACCGCTCCGTCCTGGGAGGGACAAAAGGCGCCGGAGACAACAGCGGAGAGACAGCAGATTGTACGGATTTTGAAATCCAGTTACAAAAAGATCGGGACAGCGGGACGGCTTGTCTGCTTGGCCTACTATTATGAGGGATGGAGCATGGAAGAGCTTTCCAGGCTCTGGAAGTGCCCGGCTGAGCAGCTTCAGGGGATTCTGGAGTACGCAAGGATTGAGCTGGGACTGATGTGCACCCAGGCAGGTTATCTCCATGTGGATATTTCTTCCGATATGATGGTGCTTATGTTTGAGCTGCTCAGAGAGGATGCGGAAGAGGAGATCCGCCAGGCAAGACTGCCTAAGCTGTACGAGGAGATAGAAGGGCAGCTGGATCTTGAGGATCAGGATGAGCCAAATGAAGAGAAATCGTTTTTTCGAAAATGGATTGTCGTGTTGATTCTGGCAGCGGCGGTTCTGATCGGGCTTGCGGCGGCAGGAGGAAATTACCTGGGAAAACTGGTTACCCGCAATGAGACGGAACAGAAAGAGGAGACTGACAAAGAGCAGAAACAGGAGAAGAAGGAATGGAGTCTGAAGGATTACAAGGGAAAATGGTGCGATGAGGCAAATGCAGATTCCGAAGTTATGTCCAGTGACGGCATCTGCCAGATCGAGATCAAGAGCGCGGCGGACCAGAGGATCGTATTCGATATCCGGAGAACCTACGGAAGCGATCAGAAGTATGTTTTCCGTGGGGCAAGCGATGTGACCGGCGTAGTAACGGACAAGACAGCATCCTTTACCTTCTCGGATGAGTATAACAACCGGATGGAAGGGACCATTGAGTTCCAGGATGAAGCGCTGAAGGTTGTCGTAAAGAGAGCTTCCGGCGGACAGTCAGAGGGACTGACTGCAGCCATGGACTGTACCATGAAGAAAGACCAGTATGCGGACAGCAGGACCAGGCCCCAGGAGGAAGAGGAAGAGGAAGATTATATTTTCCCGGACAGTGACAGCCGTCTCCTGACAGAGGAAGATTTTGAAGGAAAGACAAAAGCAGAGCTCCGGCTCGGACGAAATGAGATCTTTGCGCGGCATGGAAGGATTTTTGAGACGGAAGATCTGAACGAATGGTTCTCATCCAAGGACTGGTATAAGCCCCTTTACACAGCGGATGAGTTTTCGCAGAATGTAAAGCTTAATTCATACGAAAGACAGAACGCGAGCCTGATCCTGGCGGAAGAGAAGAAAATGACCGATTAGGACAGGAACATGGGACCAGACTCCTGCATATGTATGTAAAAACGACATATGCAGGAGCTTTTATGGCTGTTTCGATTATGTTGGATGCCGGACACGGGGGAAGGGATCCAGGAGCGGTTTACAAAGGAAGACAGGAAAAGGACGATGTACTTCGGATGGTTCTGGCGGTAGGGCAGATTCTGGAAAACCGGGGGATTGATGTGCAGTATACCCGGACGACGGATATTTATGAAACACCGTACCAGAAAGCAATGAAGGCAAATGAAGCGGGAGTGGATTATTTTATTTCCATTCACAGAAATTCCTTCCTGGCGGATAATGTGGCATCCGGGGTGGAGAGTCTTGTATATGATCTTTCCGGAATCAAATACGAGATGGCTGAGGATATCAACGATCAGCTGGAAACAATCGGTTTCCGGAATCTTGGAGTGAAGGCAAGACCAAACTTGGTGGTCCTGAAGCGGACGAAGATGCCGGCGGTGCTGGTGGAGCTTGGATTTATCAATTCAGATACGGACAATATGCTGTTTGATGAGAATTTTGACGCGATCGCCCTGGCGATTGCGGAGGGGATTCTTGATACACTGATGCAGAATCCGGTGGCGGATATGGACAGTGTTCCGAATGTGACGCCGGAACTGACACCGGAGGTGATGCCGGACGAAGAGCCGGAAGATACACAGTGGTATCATATCCAGGTTGGAGCATTCCGAAATCAGGAGAATGCACAGAGATTGAAAGAAGAGCTGCTGGCTGATGAATTCCCGGCTTTCGTCAGTCATGAAGGACCGTACTATAAAGTGCTGGTCGGACAGTTTTCATCGGTAGATAAGGCGGCGGATACCGAACAGGCTCTGAGACGGGCAGGGTATCAGACCGTCATTGTTTCCGGATAAGAACGGAAAGCGGTACAAAAAAGAAAAGGAGAAATACAGATGGCAGACAGACTGGAATTTCAGGGAAAACTGGGCTGGATTCTGGAGGAAGCAAAAAGACAGAATAACCGGATCCAGAAAGAGGAAATCGAAAAATATTTTGAAGAAGACCATTTAAGCGACGAACAGATGGAACTTGTATACGACTACCTTTTGTCTCAGAAGGTAGCCGTATCAGGATACGAGAGAAAGCATGGAAGAATTCTGGCAGAAGAGGAAAAAGAGAAATCCTATTCTGAGGAGGAAAAGCGCTATCTTCGCAATTACCAGATGGAGTTAAAAGAAGCAGAAGGGGAAAAGGAAGGGATTTCCAGCTTTTTGGAAAAGGTACTCCAGATTGCAGAATCTGTCCATGACGGAAGTGTCTTCCTGGGAGATCTTGTGCAGGAAGGAAACGTCAGTCTGATGCTGGCGCTTCAGGAGACGGAAGATGAGGAAGAGATTCTGGAGGCCGTACAGGAGGGAATCGAAGCCTTTCAGGAAGAGCAGAAAGACGTGCATGTCAGGGACCGGAAGATGGTGGAAAAGGTGGACGAGCTGGAAACGCAGATCAAGAAACTCAAGGAAGAGATGGGAAGAAAGATCACGCTGGAGGAGCTGGCCCTCTATACGGACAGAAGCGAGGCGGAGATCCGTTCGGTTTTGAAGCTTGCAGGCGAAGAAGTAAAGGATGAAGAAGAGGAATGATCCCGGACAGACAAAAGGGATTAAAAATGCCGCGTCAGACCAATGCTGACGCGGCGTTCTTTTTGCGGTACAATCAGTTTTCCTCCTTGTCTGGGTGTACCCAGTGAGGAGGCAGGTAGACATGGACGCTTTCGATACGGTTTTTGTCCAGCTTTTCCACTACAAGGCGGACTCCGTCTTCAGTGGTCACCTCATCCCCTTCTTCCGGAAGGCGGTCGAGCCGTTCGATGATAAATCCGCCAAGAGAATCGTAATCATCCGACTCCAGATGAAGGCCGAGCTCTTCGTTGAGATCATCCAGGTTGGTGGAACCTTCTACAATATACTCGTGGGTATCCAGCTCCTTGACATCTTCTTCCTCATCTTCATCGTACTCATCATGAATCTCACCTACGATTTCTTCCAGAATATCTTCCAGTGTGATGAGTCCGGCGGTCTCTCCGTATTCATCCAGGACAATGGCAATGTTGAATTTTGCGTCCCGCATTTCTACAAGAAGCTCGGAAATATTTTTGTACTCATAAGTAAAATAGGCATCCCGCAAAATATCGCGGACATGAAATTCCTTTGTGCTGTCATATAAAAGAAGATCTTTCATATTAATAGTACCAACCACGTTGTCGGTTGTATCTTCGTAGACCGGAAGTCTCGTAAACTTGTCTTCCCGGAAGATCTCGATCAGCTCATCGTAGGAACTGTTGATGTCGGCGAAGGTCACATGGACTCTCGGAACCATGACATCTTTCGCCTTGGCATCCCCGAAGTCAAATACGTTGTAGATCATTTCCTTTTCTTCCGATTCGATGACGCCGTCCTCATGGCTGACGTCCACGATGGTACGGAGCTCGGTCTCCGTCATGGTACGGCTCTGGGCGTTGGCGTCAATGTGGAGGAGAAAGAGCACTCCTTTGGAAAGCAGGTTGATCAGGGCGACAAGAGGCGACATGATCCTTGTAAATGCTTTTACGATCGGAGAGTAGATCAGAGCAATCTTTTCCGGGTACAAGGTTGCGGTTGTCTTTGGTGTGATTTCTCCAAACAGAAGAATCAGGATTGTAATTGCAGCGTTGGCAACGACAATCGCGGAACCGCCGAATTGATAAGCAATACTCGTAGTAAGGGAAGACGCGGAAAGATTGACCACATTGTTTCCGATCAGGATGGCAGTCAGCATCTGAGGGGAATGCTCGGAAAGCCAGAGTACCATTTTGGCACGCTTGTTTCCCTCGTCTGCCAGAGAACGCATACGGATCTTGTTTGCCGTAGTAAGAGAAGTTTCCGCAGAAGAAAAGAATGCGGAAAACGCCAGTAAACATAAGAGAATAATAATTTGTATGACTGTGCTAGAGTCCAATGAAACGTTCACTCCTTTTGATAATTAATACTGATTCTAATACTATCGTATTTTCGCGTAATTTGCAAGAGCACATTGAATTTGGGCGGCCGTTGATGTATGATAAGACAATGAACTGGAAACAGAAGACTTTTATAAAATCGTATTTTGGAGAATAGATCATATGAACAAAGAGTTTTACGAAAAGCTGTGCGGATGCACGGCACCGGAACGGGTAAAAGAGCAGGAACCGATGGCAGGGCATACGACTTTTCGAATCGGAGGGGCGGCGGACTACTATGTGTCCCCGGCAGACAGTGAAGAGGTCGGAAAGCTGATCCGGCTTTGCAGTGAGGAGCAAGTGCCGTATTATATCGTCGGCAACGGCAGTAATCTGCTTGTCAGCGATCAGGGATACCGGGGAGTCATCATCGCCATCGGCAGAGAAATGTCCCGGATTGAAGTGGAGGGATGTACGATTCGTGCCCAGGCAGGAGCGTTGATGAGCCAGATCGCCGCGGCCGCACTGGAGCATGGACTGGCGGGATTTGAATTTGCCTCCGGAATTCCGGGAACGATCGGCGGGGCCGCCGTCATGAACGCCGGAGCATACGGCGGAGAGATGAAAGATGTGATTGAGGAAGTAACGGCGATGGATGCAAAGGGCAGTACCATCGTACTTTCCAAAGACGAGCTGGAGTTCGGATACCGGACAAGCCTGGTGATGAAAAAGAAATACATCGTGCTGGAGGTCTGCATCGGACTGGAACAAGGAGCAAAGGAAGAGATCCGGGAAAAGATGGAGGACTTTAAGCAGAGACGGATTTCCAAACAGCCGCTGGAGTATCCGAGCGCAGGAAGTACGTTTAAAAGGCCGGAAGGATATTTCGCCGGCAAGCTGATCCAGGACACCGGGCTTCGCGGATTCACCGTCGGCGGGGCACAGGTATCGGAAAAGCACAGCGGATTTGTCATCAACAAAGGAGGAGCGTCTGCGGAAGATGTGAATCGTCTGATGCAGGAGGTTTCAGACCGTGTCTATGAGAAATTCGGGGTCAGGCTGGAGCCGGAGGTCAGAAGGCTTGGGGAATTTGGCCCGAAACAGGACGAAAGATAAGAGACACAAAAAGAAAAGGCGGTATGGGATATGCGGATTGTGATTGTGACAGGCATTTCAGGAGCGGGAAAGTCAACGGCACTTAAAATGCTGGAGGATGTAGGGTATTTCTGTGTAGATAACCTGCCGGTTCCGCTTCTGCCGAAATTCATGGAGATGCTGATTCTGCCGGGCTCTGAATACAACAAGGTGGCCCTGGGAATTGATATCCGGAGCAGCCAGAAATTCGGACAGCTTCAGGAGATTCTGGAAAAGCTCAGAGAAAAGGGGGTCAAGTTTGAGATCCTCTTCCTCGATGCGTCCGACCAGGCGCTGATCAAGCGGTACAAGGAGACGAGAAGGAGTCATCCGCTTGCCGGGGAAGGCAGAGTGGACAAAGGGATTGACGAGGAGCGCAGGCGGATCGTATTTTTGAAACAGCAGGCGGACTACATTATTGATACGAGCCAGATGCTTACGAGAGAGCTTCGGGCAGAAATTCACAAGATCTTTGTGGAAAACAAAAACTATAAGAATCTGTATGTGACGATTCTTTCCTTTGGATTTAAATATGGGATACCGGGGGATGCGGATCTGGTATTTGACGTCCGCTTTCTTCCGAACCCGTACTATATTCCGGAGCTTCGCCCGATGAGCGGGAATGACGCTCCGGTCCGGGACTATGTGATGAACAGCCAGACTGCCAGGACCTTTCTTGACAAGCTGACAGACATGGTACAGTTCCTGATTCCGAACTATGTGGCGGAGGGAAAGAATCAGCTCGTCATTGCCATTGGATGCACAGGCGGCAAGCACCGGTCGGTTACGCTGGCCAATGCATTGTATTACGCACTGGAACAGGAAGAGGGATATGGCCTGAAAATTGAACACAGGGATATTGAAAAAGATGCCAGAGTGAAAGGAATGTAATCATGTCATTTTCAGGAAAGGTAAGGGAAGAACTGGCAGGAAAGACAGCCAGTGCAAGACATTGCCAGATCGCGGAATGCGCGGCACTGCTGTGTTTTTCATCGGGAGCCGTCCTGGAAGAAGGTGACGGAACCTTCTTGAAGCTCAGTACGGAAAATATCGCAGTTGCAAGAAAATACTTTACATTATTGGAAAAAGCGTTTAATATAAAGGCTGAAATTTCTATCCGTAGAAATCAGGACAAAAAAAGTATTTTATATTTGATAATCGTATGCGGCCGGAAAGATACCGACAGAATTCTGCAGGCAGCCAAGCTTCTGCGGGAGGATGAAAATCAGGCGGGATTTTCCGGGGTGAGCAGCCTCGTCTATCAGAACGGGTGCTGTAAAAGGGCGTTCCTTCGGGGAGCCTTTCTGACAGCCGGATCGATGAGTGATCCGCACAAATCTTATCATTTTGAAATTGTATGCGCGTCCCTGGAAAAGGCTGCGCTTCTTCAGAAGCTGATGCAGGGCTTTGAGATGGACGCAAAAGTGGTGAAACGGAAGAAGTCGTTTGTCGTATATTTAAAAGAAGGCACTCAGATTTCCCTTGCGCTGAATGTGATGGATGCGCCGGTCGCCCTCATGGAATTTGAAAATATCAGAATTTTAAAGGAAATGAGGAACTCGGTGAACCGAAAGGTGAACTGTGAGACCGCAAATATCCACAAGACAGTATCGGCTGCCGTCAAGCAGATGGAGGATATTGTCTACATCAGAGATCATATGGGATTTGAGAAGCTTTCAGACGGATTGAGAGATATGGCGGAGACCCGCCTGCAGTATCCGGAAGCGACATTAAAAGAGCTTGGAGAGCTGATGCCTGAGCCGGTAGGAAAGTCTGGGGTCAACCACAGGCTGCGCCGTCTAGGCGAAATTGCTGAGAAGTTAAGAAAAGCAAATGGAGTTCAAGGAGGTACAAAATGATTAAGAAACCATTGAAGA
>CAJFMZ010000022.1 GCA_904393575.1 uncultured Sellimonas sp.
TCAGTCTCTGCACGTCAACTATTGAAACCGCCGTGTACCGAACGGTACGCACGGTGGTGTGAGAGGACGGCGGCTAATCACCGCCTCCTACTCGATTCATACCAGTTTTTGAAATTCTTCTGCAGACATTCCGCATGCGGATGCTGCCTGATTCAGGTTAAGGAGGCCTTTTTGATATAGTTCAATAATCGCATCTTTACGCCCCTGATCATGAGCGGCATCATTCTGCGCATGAGCCTCAGCAAGTTGTTTTTGGGTTTCGGAGAGCCGTCCCTGGGTTTCGGAGAGCCGTCCCTGAGTTTCGGAGAGCCGTCCCTGAGTTTCGGAGAGTTGTCCTTGAGTTTTGGAGAGTGCGTCCTGCGCTTTTTCCAGTTCACCTTGTACTTCAGTCATCTTCTGAAATACTTTTTCGGTCTGATGCTGTAAGGCGAGTTGGTCTCGAAGGGCACGTTCACGTGCTTCATATGCCAGACGTTTTTTTTCATCCTGGCTCATTTCCATAAGATCTTCGTAGGCTGATTCAAGGTATGTATTTCCCTTTGCCATTTCTTCCATCTCCTTCTTATTGCCGCCGCGGAAGAATTTCATCCATGTAATGATGCCGTCCGGATGATGGTACTCTTTTGGGATCTTAGGGAGCTCCAGTATCTGAAGTTCGAGTTTTTCGCTGTACAGAGTTCCAGTTGCTTCATCATAAAACCGGATTCTCCGGTGACAGAAGTCATCTTTTTTGAAATAAGTAAAATTCAGGACTCCAACCTGTATACATTTTTGAAGCTGGTTATAAGATTCCCCTTTTTGAAGCTGACTGGAAAACATTTTACTTAAATAAAAAAGGCTTCGGTCATCCCAGTACTCTATATAGAGAACCTGCATTTCGATATCCAGCTGAGTACCGCTTTCCAGGAGGACACGGACATCCAGAACCCCTTGCTTTTCTTCCTCGGTTCTTTTGGAAAGTTCGTTTTCCAGGATCGTTGTCCTGCCGATCTGTTCCGGAGGAAGACGCAGCAATGCTGCGATGAATCCGGTTCTTGTTTTGGGATTGCGCATCAGCTCTTTGAAGCACCAGTCGATGTAAGGCTTCATAATAAATTCTTCTTCCGAAGTGGTTTGAATGGGTTTGATTTCGACTTCATTTGTTTGCATAAACAGTCTCCTTCCTGTGGCGGTCCGGTACCTGTCAGAAGAAAACTATTTCTGTTTCTTGTAGTCTAACATAATTTCAAACAGCAGAAAAGAGATGTCCCGCAGAAAACGCATTCTTTACAGACAGAGCCCCGGCCATATTTTTTGTGATGAGTTGGATTGTTCGGCGAATGCCGTGAATGATAGAAAAGCAGACAGCTTTTCAGACCATCTCAGAATAGCACGAAAAGAAGGGCGAGGCAAGCCGATGAAAGATAAAATTTTTCTAAAGAGAGAAGAAAAATAATCAATTGTTAGTATATTAAGAAAAGATGGATTGTGAAGATACAGAAAAAATGATATATTGAAAATAAATAACAGATAAATTTACTCAAAAAATAAAAAAGGCAGTATTTTTAAGAGGCGATTCCAATGAATTATAAAAAAGAGAACAGGACTGATGAAATTTCAGGAAGGGAATGAGACTGTATGAAAAAGATTATGATGATGGAACAAAAGGAACTTTAACGGCAGACAGAGGAGGAAAAGTCATGAAGAAGCAGAGAGTAAAAACGGGGATTGTAGTTGTGCTATGTGCTATTTTGATTGGGATTGCAGGCTGTTCGAAAGAGGAAAAGGAGCAGGAATCACCGGAGCTGAAAGACAAGGAAACGCTGACAACAGTGCTGGAAAAGCTGTTTACCGTACCGGATCAAAAGCTGCAGGATGCTTATACGGAGGCAAAGGAGAAGTCAGAGCAGGCGGCTGCCGAAACAAGAGAACCGGGGGCGTATGGAGTGTATGATTACGAAGAACTTTTGAAAGAACTGTATGGATCCTATTTTAACGATCAGGGAATGGAAAGTATTCCATACTGGATCTATACAAATCTGAATGCATATGCTGCTGACAGGGATGTAAAAGTGAAGTTTGAGAGTGCAGATATTCAGCCGGAAGAAAGCTCGGATGGCAGTTATTATACGTTTACGGCCAAGCTCCAATATTCCATCGGCGGGGAAGAAGCTGGATATGAACAGAAGGGAACGGCATTGTTTGTGGATGGAAAAATCCAGAACATGACCTTTGCAGACGGGCTGATGACGGAGATAGAAAATCAGCTGTTTTTGTAGAGCGTATGGGATGGAAGCGAGAGGGGGATCGAGATGAAAAAGAAGAGATTGCTCGCGTTTTTATGTGTGGGAATTCTGACTTTTGGACTGGCCGGATGTAAGGAAAAAGGAGAATCCGGAGAAAAGAAAGAGATTGAGGTCGTCACGGAACCGGAGTTTCGAAGGTTTGTGGATATGGCAGCAGATCAGATCATGGGATTTGAGGAGGAGCTTGATATCACAGTGACGGTATTTTCCACAAATGAAGAAAAACGGGAACGAGAGATTCAGAAACTGCAGACGGAGATCATGGCAGGAAAAGGGCCGGATGTATATATTCTGGATACAGTGATGGAAAATGAGTCCTCATCCGATGCAGCACTGTTTACAAATCCATACAAAACCATGCAGAGCGGGGTGCTGGCATCGCTGGATAAATATATGAAAGAGGACTCTTACTGGGAGGACAGCACTTACAAAAAAGAACTACTGGAAGCGGGACAATACGAGAAACGGCAGTATATTATCCCGTTTTCCTGTGATTACTTTGTATTCTGTGAATCTGCAAACGGTGAACAGATGACAGGCACTACAGTCGAGGAGTGGATTGAACAGGCGGAGAGCAGCCAGAATCAGGAACTGCGGCAGGCGATGCAGGCTATAAGTATCACGGCAGGGCGATGGTTCGTCCCGGCAGTAGATTATGAGGCACAGGAGGTATTGTTTGAAAAAGACAGGTGGACAGAACTGGCAGAGGCGTATATCAGTCTGCTAGAGCAGACCAGGGAGGATCCATGGATAGAAAATAATCCTTATGAAATAAGTAATATAAGTCATGTTCTTGGCACGGAGAATAAACAGATGCAGGTTATTCCGGATCAGAATGGGAAAAAACTGGCGGCTGTGAAGGCGTATGGTGCTGTGAGTATGTCAAGTTCATACAAAAAAGAGGCTTATCAGTTTTTGATGCTGTTTTTGAATGATACACTGGAAGTAGAGCGGGAAAAGATCGATTTTGGGACCATGGTACGGGGCTATATAGATTCAGAGGGAATCCCGGCACAGAAAAGTGCAATCCAGACACAGTTGGAAAATTCAGCCTCGCCGGAGCTGATTGATGGTATATGCAATACGTTTTCTGAAATTGAGGGGGCTTATTTTGTGACCCAGGTTGAACGGGATCTATATTCGACTGTGGGAAATTTGCAAAGTCAGATCATAGGAGGTGAACCGATAGATGAAAGTCAGCTGCAGCAGGAAGCCGCAGCTGCATCGGAGAAAGCCTGGAAGGATTATCGGACACAGATGGCGGAATAAAAGAGTGAATAATAGCAAGATGGGAAAAGAGCATTCCGGCTCTTTTCCTCATTTTTGGCGTATTTCGGTCGTTTTGGCCGTTTCACTGCACAGTGCGGAAACGCTTTGATATAATGGTGACAGATTTATATGTAAGGACAGATGCAACAATGAAATTAAATCGGAATTTACGATATTATTATATTTATTCTATTACCAGCGCGGCGATTCTGACACGGGGGATTTTTTTGATATATCTACAGCAAAAGGGGCTGTCCGTTGTGGAAGTTTCCATGTATTCCGTTGTCTACAATGTGTGTACGGCGGTCAGTGAGATTCCGACAGGATATATTGGGGACCGGATTGGAAGGAGAAATTCTATTATTATGGGTACGATACTGCTGGCATGTCAGGCTGGACTGATGGTGGCGGCCCAGGAGAAAATCTGGCTGATTTTGCTGGCGGGGCTGGAAGCGGTTGCATATACGTTCATTTCCGGCAGTGATTCGGCATTGCTTTATCAGATGCTTGCAAGCCAGAAGATGGAAGAGCAGTATTTAAAAATAAATTCCAGAATTCTTGCGGTACAGTCGGTAGTTACGGGCGGGGCAATTTTTATCGGAGCACAGATTGCACAGTATTCCTGGAATCTGCCGTATCTATTGACGATGCTGGCTCTTGTGGCGGCAGCGGCCTCCATGTGCAGAATGAAAGTGGCTGTACCATCTGAAAAAACAGAAAGACACACGGGAAAATGGTGCGGGGTACTGAGAGATAATATTTTATACAGGCCGATTGGGATCTTTCTTCTTTTCTTTACTGGAATCAGCATGGTGGATGGAATTGCATGCGGGTATTACAATTTGAATCAGTTAATTCTGAAATCGGCCGGGATCAGTGTGTCAGCGATTGGACTGTTTTTTGCTCTGTCCTACATAGGGAATGCGTTTGCATACCTTGCGGTGAATCCGCTGAATCGAATTTTCAGCAGAAGCAGGATGATTTTCCTGGCGCTGACTGCGGAATTTGCAGGGTTTTTAATGTTATCCCAGGTACGGAACAAGGGAATGTTTTTTGTCATTTCCTTAATTCTATGTTTTGTGCCGGAAATTATTTTTACTGTGGCGGACAGTATCATACAGGAATGGATTGTGGAGAAAAACCGGGCAACAATTTTATCGATCATGTCTTTGATCCGGTCGCTGTGCTCTGGAGTTATTTATGGAATTTTTGGAATTGTTCTGGAAATTGTGACGATAGAACAGTTTTTAATCTTTCTGGCAGCCGGATTTGGCGTGAGTGCGGTGAGTGTAATGGTGGTACTGAGGAAAAGAAGGTGATACACATGAGGTATTTTGTTAATAAATTCGGTATTTTATTTCTGACGTTCACTGTGATGGAGCAGTTGATTGCCGCATCGTCTACTTATGCGATGATTCGGCTTGGTTCGGGAATCATGACAGGGGAAGGCATGATCTGGTTCGGGATTTTTGTCCTTTCCCTGGTGCTGGTATTTGTGCCGCAGATTTTCAGCCAGAAATATATGACAAAGGCGGAATATGCGGCGTTTCAGCGATATCTGTCGCGCTACGAATGCAATTTATATAATCGGACTTTCTGGTTGGAATCCGGGAAAAAATCCGTAATCTCAATCAGGCGTCATCTGTTGTGGAGGCGGAAAATCCGTATCGCGGGGCAATCCGATGGGAAAATCTTCGGTTTTCCTCCGAAAACAGGAAACTTCAATTCAAAAATGTGGAAAACTTTTTGGAATTTTTACATGATTGTGCAGAAGAGGGAAAGCATGGGAGGATTTTGATTACCGGGACAAATGGTAGCGGGAAAACGACTCTTCTCATGAGGGTGAAAGAGAGATTTGGAGATCAGGCGTATCTGTTCTCGAATCATACGAACCTGTTTTTTGAAAACAGCATTGGGAAGGAATACTCTACAGGCCAGCGACTGCGTGCGAATGTGGAGGAAGTACTGGAGCGGATGAAAGATCCGTCTGTTCGCCTGTTTCTTTTTGATGAGTGGAATGCCAATCTGGATGAGGAAAATCAGAAGGAGATTTCCAGTCATATAGATCGCCTGGCAGGAGAAGGGCTTGTTTTAGAAGTGCGGAATAAGGAGGTATAACTGATAAAAGAGTTGGTTTTGGACGGAATAAGAGGTTAAATCTTTGTAAAATTGCGGATTTTAAGAGATATTATTTTCTGTATAGTGCTAAAATAAAGCATCGGAAAAAGTTGAAAATTATGGAGCGATGCTCCGATCAAAGGGAGGAAATTTTATGTGGGAAACAGAACTGCGGCTCTGCTATGCTATGTTAAGCCGAAATCAGAAAAAAGCAGCAGATTATCTTCTCTCAAATCCGGAAGCAGCAGGGAACATGACGGTGCGGGAAGCAGCAAAGCGGGTCGGAGTCGGACAGGCCACTGTGATCCGTATGCTTCAGACAGCCGGCTATGAGAGCTGGTCGGCTTTTCAAAAGACAGTGTGGTGTGAGAGCGGACAGCAGGAAATGGCAGGCAGTATACACGATGAATCTTATACCAGAGAGATGGGAAAACGCAGCAGTGAAAAAAGGGAACACAGGCGTTATGATACCGTGTTCCAGATTATCAGGGACGACGTGGATATGATCGCGGATATGGCGAAACACCTGGATCTGAAAAAACTAGAAGAAGTAGTAAAAATTATAAAGAAGGCCAAAATCATAGATGTTTACGGAACAGACAATTCAGCGAATGCGGCGGCAGAACTTTCAGGGAGAATGCTTCATCTGGGGCTGACCAGCCGGAATTATTCAGATTTGTTTTTTCAAAAAGTCAGTGCCGGACATTTAGGAAAGAAAGATGTAGCGATTGGATTTTCCATATCGGGAGAAACGCAGGCCGTCATAGATTCTCTGGCAGCTGCCAGACAGGCCGGAGCGGTGACGGTGGCCGTGACGGGAGATGAGGCTTCAGAGCTGGCTGGGATCGCAGACTATATCTTTATTACGCCGACGATCCATTTTTCGGAGATCAGCAGATGGATATCCTCCCGGATCGCGCAAATTGCGTTTGTAGATGCGCTTTGCGGTGCAATTTTGATCAGTGATCCAGAGCGTTTTAATCAGATGCTGATTCAGTCTACAAAAGAGTTTGAACAGGATATGCATAAAAAAGGATAAACAGAAATAAAAGAGTCCATTATCGGAACAATGCTCCGATAATGGACTCTTTTTGCATGTTTTCGAAAAAACCGCTTTACACAGTTTTAACTTTTTTTTGAAGATTCCTGAAAAATCATTGTATATAATCTGGATTGTGTCTGGAACGGCACAGGAGAAAGGAACAGGAAACTCATGTTTAGAAGAATTTTGAAACAGGCATTTCCAACCATGATCGCGTTTACCATGTCAGGGATGTACAGTGTGGTAGACGGTTTGTTTGTTGGGAAAGCGGCGGGAGACATCGGACTGGCAGCAATCAATATTGCATGGCCTGTTCCGGCAGTGATTACAGCTTTGGGGATTGGCATCGGAACAGGGGGAAGCGTTCTCTATTCCAATATGATGGGAAGAGGAGACAGGGAAGGCTGCAGAAGAATTTTCAATACAACATTGACATTTCTTGTAGTTGCCGGATGTCTTCTGGCGATGATCCTTTTTCTTATCAGAGATCCTCTTTTGCATGTTCTGGGGGCTGAAGGAGAGGTCATGAAACAGGCGGGATGGTATATCAAAATTATCATTGCCGGAAGCGTGCTCCAGGTATGCGGTACAGGAATCACACCGCTTCTTAGAAATATGAACAAGGCTTTTGCGGCTATGCTCAGTATGGCCATCGGATTTGTAACGAATATCGGGGTAAATTACTATCTCATGTTTCCGATGAAGATGGGAATCAGGGGAGCGGCATATGGTACAGTGACAGCCCAGTTTGTGGTACTCCTGTGCAGTATTCTCTTTATCATGGGATCTTACCGGGAGAAGGTACGTCCGGCATTGGAAAAAAGGCTGGCGGCGGAAATCGTACGCATCGGTATCACGGCCTTTGGGGTGTCCCTGGCGCCTACAGTGGCCCTGATTTTCACAAACTGGCAGTGTCTGAGATATGGAGGAAACGCGGCGGTGGCCTGTTACGCGGTTGTTTCTTATATCGTGTTCCCGGTACAGTATCTGTTAACCGGTATTGGAGACGGGGTTCAGCCGCTTCTTAGTTTTTATAACGGTGCGGGAAAGTACAGAGAACTTAGAGAAGTCCGAAAAATTGCCAGAATCTGTGCAGGGGTACTTGGAGTGATTACTACAGCAGCGGCAGTGGCATGCACGCCGTATATTGCACAGTGGTTCGGACTATCCAGCAGTGCGGCAGTATTTTTCGGGACGGGTATGAAAATCAGTGCAGTTTCGTTTCTGGCTGTAGGATTTGCAAAATTGAATCTGTCCTATTTAAATGCAGTGCTCAAGACGAAGCAGGCGGTGGCTTTAACTTTTACGGAAAGCCTGGTCGTTTCGCCGGCGTATCTGTTTTTGCTTCCGCTTATGTGGGGGATGAACGGCATATGGATTTCACTGCCGGCGACAGCAGTGACGATGCTCGTGATCTATGGAATTACAAACAGAAAGGAAATGAGTAAATTATGAAAAAAAGGATTAATTTCCGAAAAGTGGGAACGGTGTGGCTGTTTGTTCTGCCGGCACTGATTCCGCTCATTGTGTTCTGGATTTACCCGATACTCCGATCGGTGTATATCAGCTTTACAGACTGGGACTATATGTCACCAACATATAATTTTGTATTTTTTGATAATTTTATAGCACTTTTTAAAGATGACCGCTTTTATGATGCTCTTTGGAATACGGTTGTATTTACAGTAGGAACGCTGATTCCGACTATTGTTCTGGGGCTGCTTCTGGCGCTACTGATGCAGAAGGCATTTAAAGGGAGCGGGATTGTGAAGTTTATTCTGTTTTCTCCGTGGATTACGCCGACGGTAGCGATTTCTATCGTCTGGACCTGGATCTATGAGCCGGATACGGGGATTGCGAACACAGTGCTGGAGTTTCTGCACCTTCCTGCATTGCAGTGGATAAAGAGCTCTGATACAGCGATGCTGGCAGTTATTATTGTAACGGTATGGAAGAGTCTTGGATATGCGATGATTTTTTATCTGTCAGCGCTGGAGAAAGTGCCGACAGAACTTTACGAGGCGAGCGGTCTTGACGGAGCAAAGGGATGGCAGAGATTCCGGGATGTGACGCTTCCTTGTATCTCGCCTACCACGTTTTTCCTTGTCATTATTACTATGGTAACTTCTCTTCAAGCCTATGATCAGATTCAGATTCTGACACAGGGCGGTCCGTCCGGAAGTACAAGAACGCTTTTGTACATGTATTACCAGCTGGGATTTGAAGAGTTTAATATGGGACAGGCTACGGCGGTAGCGATCGTCATGATTATTCTGACTGTATTTTTATCAGCCGTACAGTTCACAGCATCAAAAAAATGGGTTCACTACTAGAAAAGAGGGGAAAATATGAGGATAAAAACAGGAATTCAAAAGACAGGAAAACTAATCGTGCTTCTTGTGTTCTGCGTGTTTACGGTATTCCCTTTCATATGGATGGTTCTAAGCGCATTGAAGACAAAGGCGGAAATCATGGATGTGTCGGCATTCTTCCCGGCGGATTGTCAGTGGCAGAACTTTTATGAAGTAATTTTCAATTCGCCGCTGCTGAAATATGTGGTCAACAGCCTGTATGTATCTGCTGTGACGCTTCTTATACAAATCGTAACAGGAGCCATGATTGCCTATGCGATTGTATTTATGAAATTTAAAGGGAAAAAGATTTTGTTTGCGGTCATTATGGGAACATATATGCTGCCTACTGCTGCAACCTATATTCCAAGCTATGTTATTCTGGCTAATTGGGGACTGCTGAATACATATACAGGATTGATCATATCTGGATGCGTCAGCATTTTTGGTATTTTCCTGCTCAGACAGGCGTTTATGCAGGTGCCAGCAGGAATGATTGAAGCCGCCAGAATCGATGGAGCCAATCACTGGCAGATCCTCTGGAGAGTGGTGTGTCCTATGACCAAGTCTTCGTTTATCACAATGGGACTTATGAATTTTATCACATGCTATAACAATTACATGTGGCCGTCTTTGATTACGGATTCTGACCAGAAAATGCTGGTATCCCAGGGCCTTCGAAAGTTTTTCATTGAGGGCGGCGCCTACGGAACAGAATGGCCGCTTGTCATGGCGGGAAGCGCAATCATTGTATTGCCGCTGTTGATTTTGTTTGCACTTACTCAAAAATGGTTTATCAATGGTATTGGCGGAGATACGGGTATGAAAGGCTAGTCCTTTTATATAAATATGAGATCAACAAAAAACAGGAAAATGGAAACAAAAGGAGAATCATTATGAAAAAAAGAATTGTATCTGCACTTTTATTATGCACAATCGCAGCCTCTCTTCTTGCAGGATGCGGTTCAAAAACAGCATCTGAGACGGCAAAAACAGAGGATGGAAAGGTGAAAATTGATCTGTGGTATTCCGGCGGAAAGACAGCGGTAAATGTTTTCCAGGAAATTGTGGATGAGTTTAACGAATCTCAGGATGGATATGAGGTTTCTACGACAACACAGGCAGACTATACAGAAACATACGAGAAACTTCAGGCTGGTATTGCCGGCAAAAATGCGCCGGATATGGCTCTTCTTGGTACGGATAACTCAAGAAATCTTTCTGAGAAAAACCTTGTTGCCGATATCAACGAATTTGTAGAAGCTGATGATGAATTTGATAAGGATGATTATATTCCTGTATTTTATGAGCAGGGAGTAGATGAGGATGGAAAACTGTTTGCGATCCCGGCTTATGGAACTACACAGGTATTGTACTATAATAAGCAGATCTTTGCGGATGCCGGCATTGATCCGTCAACCATTAAAACATGGCAGGATCTGGAAGCAGCTGCGGAAAAGATTACAAAGGATGATGGATCAGTCATCGGATGGGAGCCGATGTGGGGATACGGAAACCTTGTAGATGCGTCTCTGAGCAATGGAGCATCCCTCATCAGTGAAGATGGAAAGACATGTCTGATTAACTCGAAAGAGTGGGTTGACGTATGGGAGAGCTTCCGTCAGTGGATCCATGATGACAAAATTATGAAAGTCAATTCCGGCGGACAAGGCTGGGAGTACTGGTATACAACAATTGATGATGTGCTTCAAAACAAAGCAGGCGGATATACAGGATCTTCAGGAGATCAGGCGGACCTTGATTTCAACATTGTAGGCGCGATTGAGCAGCCGGGATTTAATGATAATCCGTCAGCGCCGACAGCAGATGCTCTGCAGCTTGTCATGCTGGAAAATTCAACGGATGAAGAGAAACAGGGCGTGTATGAGTTTATGAAGTACTTTACTTCACCGGAGAATCAGGCGAAATGGTCAATGGCAACGGGATATGTTGCTGTAAGGGAGTCTACACAGGAAGTTCCGGATTTCAAGGCTTACACAGATGAAAATCCGCATGCGCTTGTTCCGCTTCAGCAGTCCATGCATGGTACTTCAGCGCTGATTGATCCTACCGGCGGCAAGATTCTCGATGCTCTCAAGATTGCGGCAGATCAGGTAGAGCTGGAGAACGTACCGGCACAGGAGGCACTGGATGATGCGCAGGAAACGGCACAGGAGGCGCTGGATGCTTTATAAAATGGAACAGAAAATAAGATTTGAAATCAGCCGCAAAGCGGAAAATCTTCACAGGGAACTGTTAGAGGTTCCCTGTAATGTAGAGCATCTCTATATTCAGGTTGAGATGGAAGAAGAATTCCGCTATATGAGTTTTATTATCGTAGAAGATCCGGATGGAAATATCCGTCTGCAGAAGCAGCTTGCCTGGGGAGAACAGAATCTGGCCATAGGGGACGGTCCGGAAAGTACTACGATTGGAGGAGTTCCGGGGAAAATACAGCCGGGAATCTGGAAAATCAGCCTGGGCATCTTTACAGAATATCTGAATCAGAAGCTTGGCGATCAGGAAGGTCAGATTCTTATGACCGTGTCTGGAGAAAACGGGAAGATCTCTGATCCGATCATGGGAAAATGCTGGGTGGAACATGAATTGACAATATCTCCGGAAAAATACCGTTGGGATGAGGTCCATGGAACGAAAAAAACGTGGTATAAAGGAGATTTTCATACGCACACAAGGCTCTCTGACGGCAAGGAAACGCTGGAAAATGCCATGAAAAAAGCTGTTGATATGGGCATGGACTTTTACGTTCCGACAGAGCATAACCTGATGCATACAGGATGGAGTGACACTTCGCTTTTGATTCTTCCGGGAATTGAAGTGACAACAGATAAAGGTCATATGAATCTGTTTGGTATCACAAGAATGCCGCGTCGGATACTGGATATCGTGACCCACAACGGGGAAGAAATCGTAGACAGGTATATGGAAGAGACGATTCAAGAGGCCAAAGAGAATCATTGGATTACCAGCATCAATCATCCGTTTCTGACGATATGGAAATGGCGTTATGATCAGACAGACCTGTATGATATCGACTGTATCGAGATTATTAATGATCCTACTTATATGGATGCACCTGGTTCGAATGAAATGGCGGTTCGATTTTTGGATGCGCTGTGGCAGGATGGACACAGAATATATGGGGTAGGAGGAAGTGATTCCCATAATCTGATTGATGAGCGTTATGAGGGAGCAGTCGATCCGTCCATTCCTGGAGATCCGGCGACCTGGGTATGCTGCGGGGATCTCTCTGCGGAAAACCTGATGGACGCAGTGAAAGCGGGACATATGTGTGTGACGAGATTCTGCCGGATCACACCGTCCATACACGCGGCAGGGAAAGCATTTCTTCCGGGAGATGAACTGCCGGCAGAGGCGGATCAGGTATCCGTCCGGGCACGGATTGACGGACTTTCTGAAAAACCGATGGTTTCGATTGTAGTAAATGGTCAGGCCAGAGAAGTGGAAGTAAAGGAAATGGACAGTCAGTCCTATGAAGTTCAGACAGAGATTGCACTGGAAAAAGGAAAATGGCAGTGGATCCGTCTTGGGGTTCGGAACAGGCAGGGAGAAATCCTGGGATATATGAATCCTATATTTCAGGGGAATAAAATCCCGGAACATCGCACATTTGGCGAAATAAAAAAGATAATGGATGAAGCATAGTATGATCAGAGGAATTTTGTTTGATAAAGACGGAACACTGGTAGATTTCTTCTCTCTGTGGTTGCAGGCAGCCACAGAGGTGACGCCTGCTTTTCTGAAGGAGAATCAGTTAAAGGACGACAGTGAGATGATAGACTATGTTCTGAAGGCAATGGGCGTTGAGAACGGAAAAGTGGATCCGAGAGGAGCGCTGGCCTATAAATCATATCAGGAAATAGCAGAGGATCTCTGCCGGGCATTGGAGAAAAAAGGTATCATTCTGGAAAAAGGAAGCGTACAGGAGCAGCTTGAGAGACTGTTTGATCAGAGCGTGACGGGTAGAAACGTGGATTACAGACAGCTTACAGATATAAAAAAAGTGATGCGCAGACTGAAGGAAAGAGGAATCTGTGTTGGACTTGCAACAGCAGATACCATGCGTTCCGCAAAGAATTGTCTGGAACGGCTGGGCACATTTCAGGAATTTGATTATGTGGGAGCCGATGATGGAATCAAAAGGCCAAAACCGGAGGCGGATATGTTTCTGGAATTTCAGAACAAATTCAGTCTGAAACCGGAGGAAATTGCTGTTGTAGGGGATACTTACAATGATGTTGTTTTTGCAAAAAATAATGGTGGTGTAGCCATAGGGGTTTTAAGCGGTGTAAGCAGCAAAGAAGATTTTCGCGGGGAAGCGGATTATATCCTGGATTCTGTTCAGGAGCTTCCTGAGCTTTTGGAGAGAATCTCGTGAAGACGGATCAGTTACGAAGAGACAAGGAGGGAGCACTGTGGCTGAGATTCAGTTAAATCATGTATATAAAAAATTTGATGACGGGGTGACTGCGGTAAAGGACTTTACTCTTGATATTCATGATAAAGATTTTGTGGTTTTTGTCGGGCCTTCAGGATGCGGGAAATCTACAACTCTCCGTATGATTGCGGGACTGGAGAAGATTTCGGACGGAACACTTGTGATAGATGGAAAGACGATGAATAATGTGCAGTCGTGTGACCGGGATATCGCGATGGTATTCCAGAATTATGCCCTCTATCCGCATATGACGGTAGCAGAGAATATGGCTTACAGCCTGAGGCTGAAACACGTTCCAAAGAAAGAGCGCAGACAGAAAGTAGAAGAGGTTGCCAAAATACTGGATCTGGAACAGGTGCTGGACAGAAAACCGGCCGAGCTTTCTGGCGGACAAAAACAGAGAGTAGCGATGGGCCGTGCGATCGTGCGGCGGCCGCGGGCATTCCTAATGGATGAGCCTTTGTCCAATCTGGATGCCAAGCTTCGTACACAGATGAGAAGAGAAATACAGAAGTTATATGAAAAGCTGAACAGCACTTTTATTTATGTGACTCACGACCAGACCGAAGCAATGACTTTAGGGACGAAGATTGTTGTCATGAAAGCTGGAGAAATTCAACAGATTGCTTCTCCGGAAACGCTGTATAACGAACCCGCGAATATGTTTGTGGCAGGCTTCATAGGGATGCCGCCAATGAACTTCTTCAAAGGAAGATGTCTGGCTCATGGAGACAAACTTTATGCCGGTACTGGGGGCATAGAAATTGAGCTTCCTGGGGATGTGGCAGAGAGAGCCAAGGAAAAACAGGTAGTGGAAAAGGACATTGTGATTGGAGTACGTCCGGAAGATATGCTGATCTCAGAAGAAGGAATTGAGAGCTGTGTGCGTGTCTACGAGATGCTGGGCGCAGAAACCTACCTCTATTTTGACCATGATGGAGGAAGTGTGGCGGTAAGAGTGGACGCGGATACACCAATCAAGCAGGGGGACAAAGTACATTTTACGTTCCGGGCGGATAAGATCCATTTATTTGACGCATTTACGGAAGAGCGGATCTAGTATATAAGACGATGAGGAAAGATGGTGGAAAGTGGCCGTCTTTCTTTTTTTGCCCTGTTTACGATAGTGATTAAGATCTGTTCATCGATGCTGTCAGCTGTTCACATTACAGGAGTTGTGATACAATAAAGTACGAAAACAAGGAGGTATCGGAGAATGGGAGAACGACGGATCTTCATTGACGATAAGCCAGGGTACGGCGGGGGATCTACCTGTCTGATTTCGCTGGCAAATGACCTTTGCAAAAGTGGGTACGAAATCATGCTCATTGCCGCGAAGAAACAGGCCTGCTCCATCCATTCGGAGATTTTGAAATACTGGCCGGGCAGATTATCAGCTTGCTACAGGATCCGAAAGGTCTTCGTATGCTGGCACAGAATGCACACTACGAAGTGACACACTCCTTCCGACAGGAAGACACCATCAAAAAATACATTCGACGCCTGACAGAGTAGGAAAACTCCGGCTCCAGGAGCCAAACAAGCAAAAACACCCGTAGAGAACCGTAGAAAGCGACCTGAAATCCCGCTCCTATATTCAATAGTAAGAAAAAAGTGGCAGCGTCAAAAGCAAAGCAGACGCTGCTTTTTTCTGTTTGCTGCGGAACGCCGATGGTTTCAGACAAGATGGCGATGGTTTAGACAAGCCACAGATGGCTCCGGGAAAGGCGCGGGCAAAGAGAATTCATTTACCTGACATTTGGACATATTTACCCGACATCTTGAACTGGCATAAAAGGAAAGAATGGTTATAATTAGTTGTAGTAAAAAACGAGAAATATAGATCAGGAGATCAGGGAAAAAGGAGGAGCTCAGATGGCTATTTGTTTTCATGAATCATCAAAGGAATTTCATCTGTATAACAAGGATATCAGTTATATTCTGACTGTGCTGGAAAACGGGCAGATCGGGCACATTTATTTTGGAAAGAAACTGCGGGACCGGGAGAGTTTTGCGCATATGATGAATTTCAGACCGAGGCCGATGGCGGTCTGCGCGTTTGAGAATAACATGGCGTTTTCCATGGAGCATATCAAGCAGGAATATCCGGTATACGGTTCCGGGGATATGAGATATCCGGCGGTGGAAGTGCTGCAGGAAAACGGAAGCAGGATTTCTGAGTTTGTGTACAGCGGACACCGGATTTATAAAGGAAAACCGGAGTTTTCCGGGCTTCCGGCGACTTATGTGGAGCAGGAGGACGAGGCGGATACGCTGGAGCTGTATCTGGAGGACCGGGTATCCGGGACGGAAGTGACATTATACTATACGATTTTTACAGAGCTTCCGGCGATCGCAAGGAGTGTGAAGTTCACTCAGACGGGAGAGCAGACGATTGTCCTGGAGCGGGCCATGAGCATGAGTGTGGATTTCCCAGACAAAGAGTTCGAGATGATTGAGCTGACCGGAGCGTGGGCGAGAGAGCGTGCGGTAAAAATGAGAAAGCTGGAGCACGGTGTGCAGGCAGTGTACAGTATGCGGGGATGCAGCAGCCACAATTACAATCCGTTTCTGGCGCTGAAGCGGGCGGAGACAACGGAGTCAGACGGGGAAGTATATGGATTCAGTCTTGTCTACAGTGGAAATTTCCTGGCTCAGGCGGATGTTGACACTTACAATGTGACAAGAGTCACCATGGGAATCCATCCGAATACATTTTCCTGGGAACTGAAGAGAGGGGAGAGTTTTCAGACACCGGAAGCGGTCATGGTATACTCGGATCACGGACTCAACGGGATGAGTCAGACATACCACACTCTGTACCGGAGCCGTCTGGCCAGAGGATACTGGAGAGACCGGGAGCGGCCGATCCTTATCAACAACTGGGAGGCAACCTATTTTAATTTTAATGAAGAAAAAATTATGAAGATCGTACGGACATCCAAAGAGCTGGGAATCGAGTTGTTTGTTCTGGATGACGGATGGTTCGGAAAGCGGGACGATGACACCTCTTCCTTGGGTGACTGGTATCCGGATCTGAAAAAACTTCCGGAAGGAATTGCCGGACTGGCGAAAAAAGTAGAGGCAGAGGGAATGAAGTTTGGCCTCTGGTTTGAGCCGGAAATGACAAACAAGGAAAGCAGGCTTTACCGGGAACATCCGGACTGGATTCTGGCGACACCGGGACGGAAAGTGTCTGTAGGAAGGAACCAGTATGTACTGGATTTCTCCAGAGATGAGGTTGTAGATGCAATATTTGGACAGATGAAAAAAGTGCTGACAGAAGCTCCGATTTCCTATATTAAGTGGGACATGAACCGGAGTATGTCAGAAGTTTATTCTGCAAGTGCAGGGGCACAGGATCAGGGAAAGGTCATGCACCAATATATTCTTGGAGTATATCGACTGTATGATATGCTGACAAAAGAGTTTCCGGAGATCCTCTTTGAATCCTGTGCAAGCGGCGGAGCACGGTTTGATCCGGGACTTCTCTACTATGCACCCCAGTGCTGGACGTCGGATGACACAGATGCTGTAGAACGCTGTAAGATCCAGTATGGTACCTCTTTCGTCTATCCGGTCAGCAGCATGGGATCTCATGTGTCTGCGGTACCAAATCATCAGCTTCTGAGAAATACATCGCTGGAGATGAGAGCAAATGTGGCGTATTTCGGTACCTTTGGCTATGAGCTGGATCCGAATCGGCTGACAGATGAAGAGAAACAGGAAGTAAAAGAGCAGATTGCCTTTATGAAGAAATACCGCCGACTGATTCAGTATGGTACATTCTACCGGCTCTTAAGTCCATTTGAAGGAAATGAAATGGCGTGGATGGTTGTGTCTGAAGACAGGAAACAGGCTGTGGTAGGATATTACAAGATCCTGCAGTCTGTAAATGGACCGTACAAAAAAGTCCGTCTCCAGGGACTGGATCCGGACCGGAAATATCATGTTCGAAGAATCGAAGAGGGACAGTATGAAGAAGATCTGTACGGAGATGAGCTCCTGTGGTACGGCCTGAATGTTTCGGATTCTTCTTCCGGGGAAAACAGGGAAGTATACAATGGAAGAAACGGGGATTATCAGTCCCGCCTCTATCTGTTGGAATCCATCGAATAAGGGGGACGCTTATGTTCCTGACGGTATTGGGAAGGACTCAATCCATTGACCTTCCGGAATGCCTTGGAAAATGAAAACGTACTGGAGTATCCGCAGGAATAGGCAATGTGTTCAATGGGGAGGCTGGTGTGATCCAGCAGTTCACAGGCCTTGGTCATACGGTATTTGACAAGAAACTGCTGAGGAGACAGATGTACCGTCTTCAGAAACAGTTCGGTCAGATAACTCCGGTTGAGGGACAGGAAGTCTGCAATTTCCTGAACGGTAATCGGGTTCTGATAGTTTTTGTGAATATAAGAAATAGCCTGACTGACGTAGACATCCGCGATTTTTTTGCTGCTCTTGGTTTTGTAGCCGGATTCTCCGATCAGAAGGGCCAGAAATTGAAGGAGAACTCCCTGGGTATAGATTTCGTTTTGAAAGCTCATCTTGTGGTGGGAGATCATATCCAGTACATAGGCTTTCGCCTGTTCCGGATCCGGACAGGTGAAGACCGGGTGGTCGGGCGTGATGCCGATCTGGCTGAAATAACGGACAAGATCGGTTCCACCTACGGCAACCCATACATAACTCCAAGGATCCATCTCATCGGCCTGATAGAAGGTGAGCCTGTCAGGCCGAATCAAAAAGCCCTGCCCTGTTTCAATGGGATAACTGCTTGCTCCGGAATAAAAAGTTCCCTTTCCTTTTGTGCATATGTGAAATATGTAAGAGTCCCGGACAGCAGGCCCATAAGAATACAGGGGCGGGCAATCCTGCATTCCGCAGAAAAGCATATAAATTTCCTGGAAAAGAGTATTGTTAAATTCAGAATAAGTTTGTATTTCGTTCATGATGTCGCCTCCAAGGTGTTTTTTTGAGTGTAGCACGCCCCAAACAGATTGTAAATAAAAAAGGGGATTGCACAGCAGCGGTCAGAGCGTTAGAATGGAACAATGTGAGAAAAACAGAGAGAGAAGTGTGAGAAAGGAAAAGATCCCATGGAAAATAATATGACAAAAGGCAGTCCTGGAAAACTGATTCTTCAGTTTACCCTGCCGGTATTTATAGGGAATGTATTTCAACAGTTTTACAGCATGGTCGATGCGGTGGTAGTGGGAAAGTTTGTGGGGACCAGGGCGCTTGCGGGCGTAGGGGCAACCGGAACGGTCAACTATCTGATTATCGGCTTCCTGATCGGTCTGACAGCCGGTTTTACAGTGCTGACAGCTCAGAAGTACGGTGCCGGGGATATGGCAGCCATGCGAAAGACGGTGGCATCGGCAGCGATTTTGTCGGTGATTGTATCGATTGTCCTTTATGGAATCTTGGGCATCCGTTATGCCAGCGGCTCCTTTGACAACTCCGCAGTCATTGAGATTCAAACGGCCCTCTCGGGCGTATACAGCTGGAACATCCTCCTGCTACTGCCGCTTATTGTGGTCATTGGCGGTGTTGTCCTGAAGTTTCCTACTATCCCCACCTTAGTTGCCAGTTCCCTTGTCGCTGTAGTGGAAGCCATCGTCTTTCAGGGAATGAGTGGTTCCGCAGCGTTCAACGTCCTCTACGGCGGAGTTGTGACCGATACCGGAAATGAAACCATTGACAGTCTGCTCTCCGGCGGAGGCCTCACCAGCATGATGAGCCTGATCCTGATTATTTTCTGTGCGTTTGCCTTTGCAGGCATCATTGAACGCGTGGGCTTGTTAAAGATTCTCTTAGGTGGTC
>CAJFMZ010000023.1 GCA_904393575.1 uncultured Sellimonas sp.
CATATTGGCGTCGGCATTGAGTTCCACCTGATCTCCCGCATCAAACTGCATGCTGTTTACGAAACTGTTCATAATCGACTTTGCCTCTGTCAGCGGACCTCCCTCCATGCTTCCGCTCACATCTGCAACCATATCCACTTTTAATGCTTCCATCTCATTTAACTGGCTGGCCTCTGTCACCTTCTGCCGTACATACGTTGCATTTGCATCTGCCTTTCGAATATAAAACATCGTCCCGTCCAGATTTTCCGGCACCTCACCGGTCACAGGATCTTCTACATTCACATACAGCCGGATTTTCGGAAATTCGGAAGCATCCACCTGCTGTACCTGAATATTGATACTTTTTTCCGGTTCTATGTACATAAAAACAATTTCATCCAGTTTATCAAAAGCCTCTTTGAGCTTGGCATACTTTTTCGTCTTTGCCTGTGCCAGCTCATTCACCTGCTTCATCTCTTTCTCATAGGATGAAAGCTCTGTTTCATCTGCTTTGGACATGTCGACACTTTCGTAATACCGAATCTGGTCCTGAATGTAATCATCCAGATCATTCTTCACAGTCCGCAGTTCTCCGATGATCTTCTGCTTTTCTTTTACATCCAAAACACCAAGTTTGTCCCACTTTTCAGATGCCTTCTCGGCTTTTGCTTCATATTCCGGGAACCCACTGTCCTGTACTTCCTGAAGCGCCTGATCTTTCTGCATATTCAGCCCGATCGTTGCATAGGCAGCTCCGCCGCCCAGTGCCAGTACCAGCAGAATCCCTATAATCACTGCTGCTATAACCAGTTTTCTGGATTTCCTTTTTTTAGGATGATTGTCCGGACGCTCCGATTCGAGCTTGTCTTCATCCGGTTTTCTTTCTGCATAATCCGTCTTTGTCCCGCAATTCGGACAAAACAGATCTCCCTCTTCCAGTTCATGGCCGCAATTTCTGCAAAACATCTTTGTTGCCCCCTTCTCCTAGTTCTCTTCCATTTCCGTATTTTTCAACAGCCCATACCCTTCTGCAATGCCTGCCGCATCCGCCTCAGCCCAGACTTTGGCAAGCTCTCCTGTTGCTGCTGCCTGCCGCATCTTGGGTACCGTATGAAATCCATGCTCAATAATCATTCCCGGCACTCCTGCATCTGCCGCTCCCCGCAGGACTCCATAATAGTCTTCGCCCTGATCCGTCCGCCGGCAAACTGTTCCTTTTGCCAGAAGCTGATCATTATACGCATCTGTCCACTCTCGAATCTCTTCTTCTTTTTCTACCGTGTCAAATTCTCCAACTGCGGCTATTCCCAGTTCGTAGCTGCTCTTTGCCAGATTGGTTCCAATTGCATTTGCAAGATGAATCACTTCCGGATTTTCACATGCCAAGGTATTCAAAATCAAAATCGGTTTATCAATCGAGACGGGCTGTTCCACCGTTTCGTACCCGTTCGCCCCGTCAAGATTGGCGTTGGTATGAAGTGACAGAAACAAATCCGTTCCTTTGGCGAATTCTCCTCGAAGACTGATATGGGCGCTGTCCAGATCTCTGTCTGTGAACCCTCCCATGGATATTTCTGCTGTTTCTCTTGTCAGGATCGAAGAAACCCCATACTCGTCCTTCAATTTGCCTGCCAGTATCTTTGCAAGCTGGAGGGTAAAATCACCCTCTGCATATGGAGTCGTTCCTTCCACCGCGTTTTTCCCTCCGTAATGTCCGGGATCGATGCAAATCAGCAACGTGCTGGCCAAAACCGTTTTCCCTTCCTGGCCTTGATACTTTTTATCATCATGGACTTTCACATTGACGCGGTACTCGTACTGGTTTTCTTTCTCTTCTGTTACCGTATCCACCCACGTTAACGCTTCGTTCTCCGCTGCCTGGTCAGACTCCAGTATTCCTGCTCTCTCCCAGGATGCTGTCCCGGCAGGCCGCCGTTCCACCTGATATTCCTGCACATAGGGATCCCATTGATCAGACCATTGAAGCTGAATTTCCCTGTCTGAAATCCGGGTAAACGAAAGATCCTCCACGCGGACTGTCTTCTGAGAAAAACTCTTTTCTTCCTGCTCTTTTCCTATTTTCTTCTGCTTTTCCTGATTGACACTTTGTTCCTTATCTTTCTCCAAGAGGAAACGCCCTCCTATCATTCCACCAATCAGGACAAGGATCCCGATTCCGGTCAGAAACAGTACTTTTTTCGTTTTTATAATTTTGTTCCACATCCAGTGCAAAATTTCTGTCCTTCTTTTATTTCTTTTCCACAATTTGGGCAGACTTTCTGTGCTACTTCTTCATGTATTTCCGGATTTACGCTCTCTTCCAGTTTTGCTCCACAGTTTGTGCAAAACAAATGTCCCTCCGGCACCACTGCACCACACTGATTACAAGTTTTGACCTCACTCTGCTTTTCCAAATCAATAGAATAGGTCTCCAGAACTTTTTCCTGAGATTCTTCTGCAGCTTCCTCTTCCACTTTTGTTCCACAGTTTGTGCAGAATACATGTCCCTCCGGGATCGGCATTCCACAGTTCTTGCAGATTTTTCCGCTCTTTACAGTCTGTTCTTCTGTCTGCACAGTGGCCTGAGGCATTTTAGCCCCACAGTTATTACAAAACACCGAGTTTACCGGAACTTCAGAATGGCAGTTCGGACAGATGCTGACTCCTTTTATGGTTTGAAGTCTGCTTTTCCATTCTGCAACCCTGTTCTTACTCTCTGTGATCTGCTGACACCATACCAGAAAGTCTCCTTGTGCCGCATCTTTACAGTCGTGATAATACAGTTCACCGATCTTCTGATAAAGAATGTTCTGCTGATTTTCTTCTTCCCGTATTGCATTCGAGATTTTTACACTGTCCGACATGTCTTTTGTCTTCTGAATTGCGTCCTGACTGAGTTTTGAAATCTTATCATTGAGTGCATCTAAAAAAGCCATACCTGTTTCTCCTTTGTTCATTTCTAAATCAGTTCTACTACGTTGATATACCATTTGCCGCCGACTTTGATGACTACAAGTTCCCCTGTACTTTCTTTTTGTTCTCCGCCGGCTGAAACCTGCAATTTCACATCGAGCCTTTTTGCGTCTTTCAACTTCACGTCCGTCATCAGCGCACGATTATATTTCTTTTGCATCTCTTCTATTTCATTTCTGGTACAACGTTTGGCTCCTGTGATTTTATAATCAAGCGAAAAGCCTGCACTTTCTCCCAATTTGGCGGTAATATTACTCAACATTGAATTTTCCAGCCAGTCCAGATTCATTCCCAGCTGCTGTTCCACTTCCTTCGGGAAAAGCACAGACGCTGCCTGATGCAGATCCTGTTTCTCAATCCCTTCCATAAACACCTGGACAGGCTTCTTATACCCTCTACTGCCGGCAAACCAGATGCCAATCACAACAAAAACGATACACAAAACTGCTGCCACAAGCAAATATGGCCGCTTCACATACGCCTTCTTTCCGACTGCCATAGAAAAGTTTCCCGCTCCCTGATTTCCAGCAGTCTGATTATTTTTATAGACCGGCGCTCCACATTTATGACAGAATTTCTCGTTTTCCTCTAATTTCTCACCACATTGACTGCAGAACATACGCCGCCCCCTTTCTGACATTTTACTACTGATATTATACGTCTCGTTGTTTCATTTTGCAATATTCCACATCTACGTTACGCAACAATACCCATCTATACCGCATTATTTTCTGTGAATTCTTCCCTTTCGCCTTCGTTTTCAAAACATCTATTTCTACTTCTGACAACGATAAAAGATCCCGGATCCGCCGTATAGTCCGACAGATCCGGGATCTCCTGTTTTCTTTTCTCTTCTGTTTTTTCCTTTTACATCAGGCTGCTGATCAGTCCGATCAGGGCCAGACACCAGAGTCCTGCCCCAACCACAAGTAGTATCGGGCTCGTTCGTTTCTCGACAATGCTTCCCGTCTCGTCATCATAGAAGAGCTGTAATTCTGCTCCCTTCTTATAGACATTCGGTCTGCTGGAGTTGTAGCTGCTCAGGAATACTTTTTCTTTTCCGTCCAGAGTACACTGAATCAATGGATAGTAGGACTCTACTGGTTTGGAAAGTTTTTTATTGTCCCCGGTCCGATAGTAGAGAACGTCCACAATTTTCCCCTTGATTTCGGTCAGCTTTCTTCCTCTCTCTTTCCGGTAGGAAAGAAGGGTAATGCATCCGGCCAGTACAAGAAGCGCTGTAAGTACCAGGGATCCTTCTTTCTCTCCCACATTCTGATAAACGACCGGAAATACTGCCAGCAGCATTCCTGCAAGTGCGATCAGGAATGCGATTCCAAGTGAAATGGCCTTATTATTGACAGGGACAATCTGCCCTGCATTGTTCATGAGACAGATTTCATCCCCCTTTTCGTATTCCCTTGTGCTTTTCATCTTATGGTTAAAGGTCTTCCCCTGACTGTGACACTGTACCAGCAGATCATAATAGTGCTGGACAAGCCGGTCTTCCTGATCTCTTCGTTCCACCAGTTTGGCGCTTAAGACTTTCCCCTTAAACACTACTCCCGGCCTTTTCATTCTGAAATGGCCTCTCATGTTGGACGTGCCAAGTACAAACACGGCCGCTCCGATCAGTACAATCACGATCGTCTGGTAAGTAAAAGATCCCATCGCTTCGTCTCCTTTATCAATTCTCTTTGCCTGTTCCGCTCTCCTCCAGGTATTCTATGTAGGAGGTGATAACCGGGTATCCCTCCTTTTTCTCTGATTCGCCTGCCTTTGGACAGTACCAGATTCCATGAAGCCCGTTTGCGGCTGCGCCTTCCACATCCTTTTTCAGGCTGTCTCCGATAAAGGCGCATTCCTCTGCCCGGCATCCTGCTTTCTCCACACACAGCCGGAAAAATTCCGGCGACGGTTTTTCCGCTCCCGCCTCCTCGCTTGTGACGATAAAGGAGAGCTGATCCAGTACGCCAAGCTTTTCCAGCTTTTTGAACTGGATGTACGCCGTCATGTCCGAGCCGATCCCGATCCGTATCCCCCTGCCATGAAGTGTGGTGATCAGTTCCTGCAGTCCCGGCTCCGGTTCCATCACATCCAGAAGCGTATCCCAGTAGGTGTGATACATCTCCAGCGCTCTGGTCAGATCCACATCCGGCTTGGATTCCAGAAAGGTCTGGAAACGGATCAGCCGGTTATGTATCGCAGAAGCATTCGTTCCAAGGCGGTCCAGGATGGTCTTCTGCGCTGCAGCAAGCCTTTCCCTCATGAAATCCGTTTGAAGAGTGAGAGTGTGATTTCCATACCGGAAAAGTGCTTCCATCGCTGCTTTGTGCGCCCGGTCAAAATTATACATCGTATTGTCGATATCAAAAATCACCGCCCGGATCATCCCAGACCGCCTCCTTTTCTTTTAGTTCTGTCCGTAATATGCGTTTGCGCCGTGTTTTCTGTAGTAATGCTTATCCTGAAGATCCTGCGGCGCCGGTTTTACATCCGGATTGATCATCTCACACCGCGCAGCCATCTTTGCGACTTCCTCCAGGACAACCGCATTGTGTACTGCCTCATGGGCATCCTTGCCCCATGTGAACGGTCCATGATTCTTGCAGAGTACTGCCGGAACCGCTTCGTAATCCTTGTCCTTGAACGTATCCACAATCAAAAGTCCGGTATTTTTCTCATATTCGTCGAATTCTTTTCCTTCCAGGCAGCGTGCGCAAGGGATTTCCCCGTACATATAGTCCGCATGAGTCGTTCCGTAGCACGGAATGCCTCTTCCTGCCTGCGCCCAGCTTGTCGCCCACGGTGAGTGTGTATGTACGACCCCTCCGATCTTTGGGAACGCCTTGTAGAGCTCCAGGTGCGTTGCTGTATCAGAGGACGGGTTGTATCTTCCTTCGATCTTGTTTCCCTCCAGGTCCATCACAACCATATCTTCCGGTGTCAGTTTATCGTAATCCACACCGCTTGGCTTGATCACGAAATATCCGCTTTCCCGGTCGATGGCACTGACATTTCCCCATGTGAATGTCACAAGACCATACTTCGGGAGATCCATATTTGCTTCATAGACAATCTTTTTTAATTCTTCCAGCATTTTTTATTCCTCCGTAATTGTATATAATGCAACTTCATCAATCTCACGGTTTGTCGACACAAGCATGTCTTTCCCGTCTTTCATATAATGATATACATTGGCAGAGCCGCAGTCACGGTCAATGTATTCCATCTCATAAGTATCCTTTTCTTTATTATAGAAAAACGCCATCAGATCCCGCTCACCTTTACGATGTCCGGTTACAAGCGCCGGTCTGCCGCAGAGAAGGCCTCCGTAAATGGAGTGCAGGAATTCACGGCTCTCTTCGAATTCATAAACCATCTGGTATGCTCCGTCTTTCTTTTTGTAAAAACGGATCTTGTCTCCGTGGAACGGCGCAATGGATGCAATCTCTTTTTCTCCGTCTCCATCAAAATCCACCAGAACAGCATCGCTTGCGGCGTCTGTCGTCAGTGTGCGGATCTCCCATTCTCCGTTTGGATCTGCCGGCGGAATAAACTGGTAAATACCACCGTCACAGGAGATAATACTTGTCTGTACTCCTCCGTCTTCTACTCTGTAGTAACCGTGGTTTTTCAGCATATTGTCCTTTAAGACCGTCAGTTCTAACTGATGCTCTTCATCAAATCCACTCAGATCCTCCGGAAGTACTGCCGCATACACCTTGCCCGGAAATCTCCAGTCATCTTTGTATTCATGGTCGGACTTCAGAGCACATGCGATCAGGTAGTGTACTCCGTTTCTCTCCAGGATATCAAACCGATGTACGAACGGAAGATCCACCAGTGTTTTCACTTCCCAGTTTCCTTTTCCGCGCGGCGTTACTTTGACGATCTTTGCCTCTTTGGAATCATTCGGAGAATAAAACTTGTGTGTTGCAAGGAACTGTCCGTCTGTTCCCGGCACCTGCACCATGGTCATGACTCCGCCCGGTTCTTCCCAGACAACGTCTTCCTGATTGCCATCTGTATCAAACAGAAGACATTTGTCCACCTTTTCTGCCGCTACGAGGAAATGCTCTTTTCCCTGATAAAAAAGCGGTGCAATGGAATAACACTTTGTTAAATTTGAAATGACTTTTTTCTCTACTTTCATTCTGCTTCACATGCTCCTTCTGACTGTCTGTCCAAAATCTCTGACATCATTGTATTTGCGAAAACGAGATCTTCCTTCCAGTTTTCGCTTCCTTTATACCAGAATTCCGTTACATATCTGCGGATTCCCATCTCCCATGCCTTTTTGATGGCTGCCTCAAAGTCCACATGTCCGGTTCCATACGGGATCTCTCTGTATTTTCCAGGCTTCGTTTCCTTCAAATGCATGGATGTAATATTGCCTCTTCCAAGTTCCAGATCCTCCAGCACATCCGACTGATACTGCACCGCCGCATTGGTCAGATTTCCAATATCCGGATAAACCTTCAGATAGTTGGAACCGCACAGGGTCACATATTTCATGGCCTTTTCCACTGTATTCATAAACTCGTTTTCCATAGTCTCAAGGCCCAGGATGACGCCTGCCTTTTCTGCCATCTCCACTCCCTTTTTCAGGTTCTGGAGATATCTGCGTTTTGTCTCAAGAGTCGATGGCTGATAGTATACATCGTACCCCGGAATCATCACCACGCGCACTCCCAGATCATCCGCCAGTTGAATGGATTTTTCCAGAATCTTCATTCCTCTTTCACTGTACTGCGGATCATCATTTCCAAGGGAATACTTTGTCAGGGCACTGACGCACATGGTCCGGATCGGAATTCCGGTTTCATACATCGCCTTGATCATATCCAGCCGCTCTTCGCCCGGCATATCCAGACGTCCGATCTTTTCTTCTGTCTCATCAATACTGATTTCCACATAATCGTATCCTGCATTCTTTGCGGCTTTTAATTTTTCCCTCCATGACAGACTGGAAGGCATTGCCTTTTCATAAAGTCCCAGTGAATATGCTTTCACTCTGCTACCTCCTGTAATCCGATACTGTAATCCCATAAAATCAGCTTTTCGTTTCATATAGAATCTCTTGTCACCTGATGAACCTGAACTCCCTGCAGCCGCATCTGCTCCAGCTCTTCTTCCGGAGCGAACTCATCCGTAATCAGATGTTTTACCTTGCTGATATCACAGCTTGTAAAACTGCTGCTGTGTCCAATCTTCGTATGGTCGGCCAGAATATAGACTTCCTGAGTCGCATGCTCAATCATCAGCTGATTCACATTGACTTCATTGGCGATTTCCGTTGTCATTCCCGACTTCACACTGATACCGGAACATCCGATGAATGCTTTCTTCGCGAAGATATTCTGAAGATTCCGGACTGCAAAATCGCCTACCATCGCCTCTTTCGGATACCGGAGCTCTCCTCCTGTCAGGATAATGCTCACTCCGTCCGGCTCCTCATGGTTAATGGCCTTTCCATTGTTTGTAATGACTGTCACATTCTTGCTTTCCACATAGGAAATCAGTTTCAGCGCATTTTTACTTGTATTAATAAAGATCGTATCCCCGTCCTCCACAAGAGACGCCGCATACCGTGCAATCAGGTCCCGGCATACAGCAACGGTATCCTCCTCTTCGGGCAGTTCTTTTGTCACTTTGGCCCCGCCGTAAAACCGCTTTACCAGATTTTCTTCTTCCAGAAAGCGGAGATCCCGCCGGATCGTGACAACCGAAACATCCAGCTTTCTGGCCAGCTCATCTACACGAATCTGAGGATGCTTCCGAAGGATATCCACTATTTTCTGTCTTCGTCCGTCCACATACGCTTTTTCCCGTTTCATCTTTCCTCCTTTATTTTTCAGTCTGTTAACTCTTTTTATGAATTATAGCATTTTTTATGATTCTTTGTCATTATTATTTCAATAAATGATCCTAAAAATACGGAAAAGGAACAGGAAAACTGATTGAAGATTCTCCAAAAAAACAATCGGGCGCCCCGCTCCTTTCGAGCGGAGCACCCGGCTCTGATCTTATACCGAAATGGCTTCCCAATCAGGATTACTCAATAATGCCATGTTCTTTCATTTTCTGTTCAATTTCCTGTGCTGACATGATATTCCGAAGTCCGATTACGGTTGTTCCTTTCTTTTCCGCGTCCTTGAACATGTTCATAAAATTCTGTGCGCAGAATACAACATCAAACTGAGATGCCGCCGTTTTTCCTTCGGATAATGCACAATGATGAAGTTTACCAGGTTTAATACCAACTTTGTCGAGTACTTTCTGCAATGTCATTTTCATCATCAGACTGGATCCTGCTCCATTTGCACAACATACTAAAAAGCTCATATTCTCTTTTGCCATTTCTTTTCCTTCCTTTCCGGCAGTTTATTTTGCTGCCTCACGTTTTTCTTTTAATTCTTTATACGCTTCATAATCTTCTGTAATCAGGAAATATCCTTCCTTATCTGCTCTGTACTCAAGCTGCGGAATAATAAGAAGCGCTACCGCCACTACAACAACTCCCGCGTAGCTTAAGAACTTCATTACGACTGTCATTACCGGCCATACGACTGCCCAGTCCCACATACCGAGATATCCGCCGTAAGCTGCCATTCCAACCCATCCTGCGATCAGCGCTGAGCCAAATACCTGGCACAGACCGGAGATGAATGGAAGAATCAGTGCAGCCTTGATACCGCCTTTTTCGTTTGCGAAAATCGCGATTGTCGCATTATCAAAGAATACCGGTACGAATCCACAGATAACCAGTGTCGGGCTCTTCAGGACAATCAGAAGTGCGATTGCAATGATCTGTCCAAGGAAACCTGCCAGGAATCCAAGCGGTACTGCATTTGCGGAACCGAAACCAAAGATAACCGCACAGTCAACACCCGGTACAGAACCTGGGAGCAGCTTGTCTGCGATACCCTGGAAGGATGCCGTCAGCTCTGTTACGAAGGTACGGACACCAAGCTGAAGGATTGCCAGATAAACCGCAAAGTACAGACAGGTCTGGATAACATAGAATACCATGGAAGATCCTTCTGCGAGGAATCCGCCTTCCGTCAGGTAATCTCTTCCCAGGATACAGAGAATCGTTCCAAAGAATGCCAGCATCAGGATCGATGTACATACCATGTTTTCATTAAAGATGGACATGAATCCCGGAAGCTCAATATCATCAATTTTCTTTACCTTTTTACCGTTCTTCTTGTTTCCGAACAGCTTTTCTGCCAGCCAGTAGTTCAGTGCCACACCAAACATCTGCTGATGAGCCAGTGTAAATCCTGCTCCATCTGTGACTTCCTGGCACGGCTTGATCAAAAGGTTGGAACCTACTGCCCAGTAAGCTCCAAGTACAACTGCCATGACTACGATCAGCGCTACGTTGTGTGAAATCAGTCCCGGCAGCGCGAACATGATCAGCCAGTAAGCGGTTGCCGCCTGCTGAACCTGCACATGTCCGGTTGTGAACAGTGCACGGAGTTTTGTATACTTGCTGAAACGAACCAGAAGGATGTTGACGATAAACGCAATCAGAAGAAGAATCATCGCATCGCCGAATCCTTTTCCGAATACTTCATCCACACCGGCCGTAACCGCGTTCTGTCCAAAATACGGGTCAATTACCATTGCATCGATATTAAATACATCTCTGAGTCCTACCAGTACAGGACGGAAATTGTTTGTCAGTCCTGAGGAACCAACGGTCAGGATCAAATATCCTACGATCGCCTTGATCACTCCCGCAAGTACATCGTACCACGGTTTCTTCAGCAGGATGTATCCGATCATTACGATCAAACCGATCATGAATGCCGGCTGCTGCAGGACATTGGTTGCAAAATAGGACCAAATGCTCATTAAAATATTCACGTCTCTACCCTCTTCCTTTTATAAGTATTTTTCTTCAAGGGCAAGGAGGTCTTCCGGACCTTTTGCCTTTTTTAATTCCTCCACCAGTTCTTCGTTTGACAGCATTTCCGCCAGTCTTGACATATTGTCCAGGTGCTGGTCCGGATTGCAGGAAGCAAGGGTAAAGAACAGTACTGCATCTTTGTCCGGATCATTCGGATCAAAGCTGACTGGCTTTTCCAGCTTCATAAACGCTACCGCTGTCTTATGTACGCCTTCTGCGAATTCCTGGGAATGAGGCATCGCCAGTCCCGGCATAATCACAATGTACGGACCATATTTTTCCACACATTTGATGATGTCCTCTTTGTAGTTTGCCTCCACAGTACCGTCTGCTTCCAGGACCTCGCAGCTCATGCGGATAGCATCTTTCCAGTCTTTTGCGCTCTCGGCAAATTTATAATGATTTTTCTCTACGAACTCTTTTAACATCTCTGACTCTCCTCCTTACAGACAAGAACGGAACGGAATATTCTGCGGTGCTTCGAAGCAGTCCTCAAATCCTCTTCTGTGATGGTATGCGAGTTTGTCCTTGTCTGTCGGGTATACATATTTTCCGCCCACTTCCCAGAAGAACGGATGGAATTTGTATCCAAGACGATCTTTCTTCATATTATAGAGTACACGGATCTCATTTACATCTGCCATGAAGTTGGTCCATACATCGTAGTGGATCGGGATCACAACTTTACATCTCAGAGCCTCTGCCATACGGAGAATATCAACAGATGTCATCTTATCCTGCATTCCGATCGGGTTCTCACCGTAGGATCCAAACGCTACATCGATGTCATAATCTTTTCCATGTTTTGCAAAGTAGATTGAATAGTGAGAATCACCGCTGTGGTAAATGTTTCCGCCCGGTGTCTTGATCAGGTAGTTTACCGCCTTCTCGTCCATGTCTGTCGGGCATTTGCCTGTCAGTTCTTCTCTGTCCGGTCCTGTAGAATCCGTTGTTACAAGACAGGTTCTGTCAAAGGAGTCCAGAGCAACAATCTCGATATCTTTGATTTTAATCGTATCCCCCGGTTTTACTGTGATGCAGCGGTCTGCCGGCACGCCCCATTTCTGCCACAGTTCTACCGATTTCTTCGGTCCGATGAATGGAACCGGAATTTCTTCTCCCTTTTCATTGACGGTTGTCATACCGGATTTAATGACATGGGAAGCGTACTCCGCACTCATATGATCCTGATGATAATGAGTCGCAAGTACAGCGTCTACCTGTTTGATCGCAAATGGATCAATTACGAATGGTACGGCACGAAGATTCGGCTGCATTGCTCTCGCTCCGCACATATTTGCCATCTGATGTCCGACTTTCATCTTTCCATCTCCGTGTGTTCTCTTTCCGTTTCCACACCACAGATCCACTGTAATGTTGCAGTTTCCAGGAGTCTTGAACCACATTCCGGTACAGCCAAGCCACCACATTGCTACAGTTCCCGGTTTTACTTCCTCTGCCTCAATCTCCTCATTGAGCCAGGTACCCCATTCCGGAAATGTACTCATAATCCAGCTCTCCCTTGTGATTTCGTCAATCTTGCTCATAAAAGTCCTCCTTTTTCTTTGAAACATTCATATATTTTGTTTCGTTTTGCCTGTTTCTTGTTCCTTTATATGTAGTATATTCCTTTTTTTGAATTCTATCAAGTTGTTTTTATGAGCGTTTTCCATTTAAATGATCATTTTTGAAATTTTTATGATTTGCACAATTTAGAACTACGGTTTTTGTGTATTTTTACAAGAGTTATGCACAAGAAACCAGCTCCGTCTCAGAGTTTCCTCAATACAGAGCTGGTCCCTTGTGTTAATAGAGTTCTATAAAAAGAGTTTTGGCTTTAAGAAATCTACAATCTCTTGAATCGTCTTTTTTTGAAATGGATTACTGATTCCTGCATATTCCATTGTCTCAAAGTACCCACGGCTTCCGCCTGATTGGCACAGCCTATAGTACTCCTGCCATGCTTTTTCAGGATTCTCATCCATTATGCGATAAAACTGGAATGCTCCCATCTGCGCCAGAGCATAATCCACATAATAAAACGGGTTAATAAAAATGTGCTGTCTCTGCATCCAATATCCGCCGCTTTCAAAAAATTCATTCCCATCATATTTTCTCCACGGCATGTACATCTGCTCTAGCTCATGCCAAATGCGCCTCCGCCCCATGGCATCCGGTCTTTCTTCAAATACTCTGTGCTGAAATTCGTCTACACATACCATAAACGGGATCGCTTCCAGCGCCTGTGCCAGATGGTCTTTCTTGTACTGTTCCGCCCTATCTCCAAAGAATTTATCCATCCATGGATAGGTAAGAAATTCCATAGACATAGAATGAGTCTCATTCGTTTCATTGGAAGCCCATGTCATAGAAGACAACGGATAAATTCTACTTGCAGTATAAGCCTCAAATGCATGTCCCATCTCATGAGTCAGAACATCTACATCTGCACTGGTTCCATTAAAATTCGCGAATACAAACGGAGATTTGACTTCCTGCAAAAAGGCGCAGTAACCTCCCGGCTGTTTTCCCGGTTTGCTGTCCAAATCAAACATCCCGTACTTCATCATAAAATCAAAAAATTCGCCCGTTTCTTCCGACAGTTCATGATACATCAAAGAAGCACTCTGAAGCATCTCTTCTTTTGTCCCCTGCGGAACGGCATTTCCCTCCGGATTCTTAAGCTGCTCATCATAGAATTCCAGCGAATCAAGACCAAGTCTCTGTGCCTGTTCCCGGTAAAGCTTTTCACAGACAGGAACTATTTGCTCCTTTACCAGGGCACGGAATCTACTGATATCTTCCGGTCCATAATCCGTCCGCCCAAATCGTGCATATATATATGGAATATAATTTTCAAATCCAAGTTTTTCCGCAATACGGCTCCGGACCTGGACCATTCTGTCATAGATATCATCCAACCGGTCTGCTATGCTTTCATACATAGATGCCCACACACGGAATGCTTTTTTGCGCACCTGCCGGTCCACATCCTGCATATACTTGGACAGCTTTGAAAAATTACATATTTCTCCCTGAAATTCTCTTGTACAGGATGACACCAGTCGATTGTACTCCTGACAAAGCCCGGATTCTATCTCCATATCATCTACAACTTCAGTACTGACTAAACTTTGATTTATTTCCATCCGCTGTAATATCGGTGTTCCAAATCTTTCTTCAATCCCTTCTTTAAATGGAGACTGCAAAATAGACTCCTCTGCTGTCTGCCCCAAAAGAGATAATTCACCTATTTCTCGATAAAATGCATTCATTTCTTCTTCATAAAACGGGTCGGCCGTATTAATTGTATTGCGTATATAAGCCAGATCATACATCGTCCACATATGTCTGCTCCGCTCATCTTCCCTCTGAAAAATCTCCGCAAGTTCATCTGGACTTTTTGCATTCCGGATATCTAAAATATATTTTTTCGCCGCTTTTTTCTCAGCTTCAAAATCCGGTCTTTCATAAATAAGTTCTGAAAAACGCTTCATTACGATGCTCCTTTCTCATGTCTTTTCTCTTCTGAGAGCAGGCTTGAAAACTCATGAAAATATCTTTGTCTTTCTTCTACTGTCATTTTGATCAGCTCTTCAAACCGGCTGATGCTGACATATCCTGCCGAAAAGAGCAGTTCTGTAAATTCCTGTTTTGAAAATCCGTATTCTTTTTCCCATTCACAGATCTTTTTCATGCCGTAATAATAACACGTAAAATATCCGGGTGTGTACTGCTGTGCCAGAACCTGCCCTCTAGCCGTGTTTCTGTCAAATCCCAGTTCTCTTTCATAAATCTCCACTGCCTCTTCCAGCGTCTTGCCAAAATAAAACAACATCAGATCTACGCATATTCTTACGGATGCATGATGGCGCCTGTATGCTACAAACAACGGGAAGAAAGGATCCTCCCCATAGATAAACTGAAAAGCTTTTTCGCTTCTCAGACAAGTACCTTCCAGCAGCGGCACCAGTTTCGCTCCAATTTTGACCGTTTCCGGCGTCTCGTCTACTGCTGCACGCACATACTGCACGTGATGTCCCGGATAAGCCTCATGAATCGAATTTAGCTTGATCCAGCCGTCCGTTACATTCTGATAATTATATGTATTTAAAAACATCTGCCCCCGGAAAGGACGAATACTGAAGTCCCCTCCTTCGTAACCTCCCCAAGGATAGGACTCTTTACAACTTTCCGGTACTTTCACGCATCGACAGATTTCATCATCCGGAAGTGTAACATATTCATGTGCCACTGCTCTTGTCCTCTTTAAGTATTCATTTGCCCGTTCTAACATTTCCTCCGGACTGCTGCACGGTCCCTCATACTTTACCAGAATGTCATTAATTTCCTGCATGGTTTTAGGTTCCGGATCCGAGATATCCAGCTTTGCGGCTATATCAAACACATGCTTTCTGGTTTTGTCCATTTCCTCCTGATACCAGGACAGTAGATCATCCAGAGAAACACCGAATTTCTTGTCCAGAAGTACCCGGTACTCCTCCTCTTTCATCTTTACTGTAATTGTCAGATCATCTTCCTTGATTTTCGGCCCGGATCCCTTATCTATTGCCAGCTCTTCCGCTATTTCCGCCAGTGCATCTCGCAGACTGGCAAAGGATTCATCCAACTGTTTGATCTGCTTTTCTGAAAATGTCGGGAACAATTTCCTTTCTTCCAGACGGCACTTTTCAACAGTAAGGCTCTCTTCCAGAAATTCATCCGCAAGTTCTGTTTTTCTATCGATATCACACTTTTGTTTTATCAGTTTTAAAAACTGTTCCTTTACTTTGCAATGTTGATCTATACTTTCTACTAACTCTTTGCAACGTTCCTCGTCTGGATGTCTGTTCAGCCTGGAAACTGTCTCTATTTCCCAGTGCACTGCAAGATAATATCTCTCCGGGTGGTCTTCTGTATCGTGGAATGCATATTCTAAAGATTCCAGAAAATCTTGGAAATGACGCTTCACCATGGAAAACACTCTGTCCGGTTCTTCCAATGCTGCCACTTGTGTACATAGACTCTTCCAGCGATCCCATATCTGTTCCATGTTCGTTTCGTCCGGAATAAAAATTTTCTGATTTTCATTCTCTTCCATCTGATATCTGGAAAGCATTGCACACTCTTTGTCCAACTGACGGTACTTTTGCAATAATTCCGATTTTCTCATCTTTTCTCCTCCCAGCCAGTTTTATTTTACATATTTCACCATTTCCGAATCTGACAAATAGACATAGTGATTTCCACCCACATGCTGCATAGACGGTTTCTCGTTACTGTAGTCATGTACACTTGGATCATATGTAATATATCCTCGCCACTTCTCATATGCCGGATCCGGAACAGGAATTGCCGACAAAAGCGCTTTGGTATACGGATGAATCGGGTTGCTGTAAATCTCTTCCGGCGTTCCTTTTTCCACAAGCCGGCCTTTGTTCATCACCCCAATATAATCAGAGAAATATTTTACCACCGAGAGATCATGGGCAATAAACAGAATCGTCAGTCCCAACTCTCTTTTTAGCTTATTCAAAAGATTGAGTACCTGTGCCTGGATCGATACATCCAGCGCAGATACCGGCTCATCCGCAATGACCAAACTCGGTTTCGATGCCAGCACTCTGGCAATACCGATTCTCTGTCTCTGCCCGCCGGAAAACTCGTGAGGATACCGGCTCAAATGGTCTTTTGTCAGCCCGACAAGTTCTATCATCTCTTCACATCTTTTTCTCAATTCTTCTTCATTTTTTACAATTTTATTAATCAGAAGTCCTTCTCCAATAATCTCCTGAATCGTCATACGAGGATTCAAGGAGGAAATTGGATCCTGAAAAATCATCTGAATTCCCTGGTGAACCGCAATTTTGTCTTCATGGCTGAGTTTCCCGGAAATCAGCCTGCCATTAAAATACACTTCTCCTCCGGTCGGTTTATACAGTCGTATAATAGTACGCCCCGTTGTTGTCTTGCCGCATCCCGATTCCCCTACAAGGCCAAAGGTCTCACCTTTTGGAATCTGAAAGCTGACATCATCTACCGCTTTTACAACTACTTTATTTTTTCCGAAACCATTTGAAAAATACTGTTGCAGATGGCGGACATCCAATACAATTTCCTTATCAGCCATTTGTCTTTTCCTCCCTTCGTTTTATGCTTTTTGCAATCCTTCTTTCCAGCACTTCCGGGCGTTGTACTTTCGGCGCGTTCGGATGAAGCAGCCAGGTTGCCGCATAATGTGTGTCGCTTACCTTAAACATCGGCGGCTCCTTCTCAAAATCAATCGCAACAGCCCACGGATTCCTTTCCGCAAAAGCATCGCCTTTTGGAGGAAAAAGCATATTCGGAGGTGTACCATGGAGAGCACTTAACTCCTCTCCTGCCTTCAAATTCGTATCCGGCATGGATGCCAGAAGACTCCATGTATACGGATGCAGCGGATCATAAAAAATATCTTCTGCCGTTCCATACTCAACAACTTTTCCTGCATACATAACAGCAATCCGGTCTGCCACATGGGCAACAACTCCAAGGTCATGTGTAATGAATATAATCGATACATCCTTTTTCTCCCGAAGATTTCCAATCAACGAAAGTACCTGCGCCTGAATAGTAACATCCAACGCGGTAGTCGGTTCATCGCAGATCAGGATATCAGGATTGGAAGCAAGCGCAATGGCAATCACAATACGCTGGCGCATTCCTCCTGAAAAGTGGAACGGATATTGATTATACCGCTTCTCCGGTTCTGGTATACCCACCGCAGCCATTAACTCTAATGTTCTCTTCTTTGCCTCCGCTTTAGGCATCTTGTGCAGAATAGTAAAAATTTCTGAAATCTGTTTTCCAATCTTTTTGATCGGATTTAATGAAGACAGTGGATCCTGAAAAATCATGGCTATATCTCTTCCTCTTATTTTTTCCCACTGCTTCTCTGTCAATTTTGTCAGATCCATGCCTTTATACATGGCGCTTCCTTTTTCAATTACAGCAGTTCTTCCCAGAAGCCCCATCAAAGTCTTTACGGTAACCGACTTTCCGGATCCGGATTCTCCTACGATTGCCAGCGTCTCCCGTTTATACAGATCAAAACTGCTGTTCCTGACGGCTTGCACCTTTCCGGCATACGTCTGAAAAGACACCGTCAGATCTTTTACTTCCAGTACTTTTTCTCTCTCCTCATTCATAGCTATATCCTATCCTTTCTGATCTGATTTCTCATTCTTATTACTGTCTGAGAGCCGGGTTAAACGCATCCCGAAGTCCATTTCCTAACAGATTGAAGGCCAGCATCAGGAATACAATTACAATACCCGGCGATACAATCATAAACGGATAGTCCAAAAGTGCTTTCTGAGCATCAGACAGAAGCATACCGATCGATGGATTCGGTGCCTGAACACCAAGCCCCAAGTAGGAAAGACCTGCTTCCTGGAAAACAACGTTCGGAACAGATAATGCACACTGTGTTATAATCGTACCCACTGCATTTGGCAGGACATGACGAACCATGATTCTGGCATCACTTGCTCCCATTGTTCTTGCCGCCAAAACATATTCTTTGTTCTTGTACCTGTAAAACTGCATTCGCACTCCATTTGCCATACCCATCCATCCCGTCAGACAGAACACAAGCATCAGAGGAAGGATTCCAGAGCCAAACAGCATAATCAAAAGAATAGTCAGAGGCAACGCTGGAATATTCCAAATGACATCCATCAAACGCTGGATAATCAGATCCACCCATCCTCCATAATATCCGCAGATAGCTCCAATAACCAGTCCGATGGTCAGATTAATTGCCACAACGGCGAAGGCAAGAATCAAAGAAACTCTGGTACCCTGCCATAATCTTGAAAACAAATCTCGCCCCAAAGCATCTGAGCCAAACCAGTAATATACATTATCCGCTCCCTTATATTTATACATATTAATTTTGATCCGTTCCATCTCTACTGTTCCGAATGCAGACTTGTCTGTCACGGTCCCCAGCTTTTTGATGATGCAGTCTTCATATTCATTCAGATTGTTCTTTTGAACTTCCAGCACTTCACTGCCATCAAAGATTCCAAGTTTTTCCACCCCTGGTATCCGAGGCGGCATATTTTTAAGTTCCACATTCTGTTCCAAATAATTGTATGGACTAAGGTACGGTCCCACAATACCCATAAAAACAATAAACAATGTAATACAGGCAGCAACGACTGTCGCCTTACTTCTCAAGAATCTTCGGAACACATCTTTCCCGTAAGATACAGCCTCTGTTTTAAACTCAACATCCTTAATCTCTTCTTCTCTTTCCACCAGTTGAAACTCTGATGGTTCCATATGAAGCAGCTCTTC
>CAJFMZ010000024.1 GCA_904393575.1 uncultured Sellimonas sp.
AGGAACAGGATTTAAGAGGGATCAAATCAAAGGGATATCTGCTCAGACACAAAAAGAGCGGGGCAAGGATCGTACTGATCCAGAATGATGATGACAATAAAGTATTTTCCATCGGCTTTCGGACGCCGCCGGAGGACAGCACAGGACTTCCGCATATTCTGGAGCATTCGGTGCTGTGCGGTTCCAGAGAGTTTCCGGCGAAGGATCCGTTTGTAGAGCTTGTGAAGGGATCTTTAAATACCTTTTTAAATGCAATGACTTATCCGGATAAAACTGTGTATCCGGTCGCAAGCTGCAACGATCAGGATTTTCAGAACCTGATGCATGTCTACATGGATGCGGTCTTTTATCCGAATATTTATGAGAGCGACAAGACCTTCCGCCAGGAGGGCTGGAGCTACGAGCTGGAGGATGCAGACGGAGAGCTCAAGTACAATGGGGTCGTATACAATGAGATGAAAGGGGCATTTTCTTCCCCGGATGGAGTGCTGGACCGGATGATTTTAAATTCACTGTTTCCGGATACTTCCTACTCCAATGAGTCCGGAGGAGATCCGGAGGAGATTCCATCGCTGACATATGAGAAGTTTCTGGCATTCCACCGGAAATACTATCACCCGTCCAACAGTTATATTTATCTGTACGGTGATATGGATATGGCCGGAAAGCTGAAATGGCTGGATGAGGAGTATCTGAGCAGATTTGACAGCGCACAGATCGACTCCAGGATCCGGATGCAGAAGCCGTTTGAACACCCGGTGGAGTGGAAGCGGTATTATTCCATTTCCAATACAGAATCCGAGGAGATGAATACCTACCTTTCCTATAATAAGGTCATCGGAACCAGTCTGGATGAAAAGCTCTACCTTGCTTTTTCCATCCTGGATTATGCACTGTTATCCGCTCCGGGCGCACCGTTAAAGAAGGCGCTGATGGATGCAGGAATCGGGCACGACATTCTCGGATCCTATGACAACGGAATTTATCAGCCGATTTTCTCCGTCATCGCAAAAAATGCGGAGGGGTCCCAGAAAGAGGAATTTGTCCATGTGATTGAGTCCACCCTTTCCAGAATAGCCAGGGAGGGAATTGATCCGGATGCGCTGACAGCGGGGATCAACTATCATGAATTCCGTTACCGGGAGGCGGACTTTGGCAGTTACCCGAAGGGACTGATGTACGGACTGCAGATTTTGGACAGCTGGCTGTACGATGACAACAGCCCGTTCATTCATATTGACGCTCTGGATACCTTTGCGTTTTTGAAAGAGCAGATCGGCACTTCCTACTACGAGGATCTGATTCAGAAGTACCTTCTTGACAATACCCACGCATCCATCGTGATGATCTGTCCGAAGAAGGGAATGGCTGCCGAGGCGGATCAGAAGCTGAAAGAGAAACTCAAAGCATACAAAGAGAGTCTTTCCAAAGAAGAAGTGGAGAAGCTCGTGCAGGATACGAAGGATCTGAGAGCGTACCAGGAAGAGCCGACACCGCCGGAAATTCTGGAGAAGATTCCGGTGCTGAAGGTCAGCGATATTTCCGAAGACATTGCCCCGATTTATAATGAAGAACGAAAGGCAGGAGAAGTGCCATGTATCTGCCATCCCATCGATACGAATGGTATCGGCTATCTGACACTGATCTTCGATCTCAGGACACTGAGTGAGGAGGAAATTCCGTATGCAGGACTTTTGCAGGCGGTGCTTGGCATTATCGATACCGAGCAGTATGAGTACGGAAAGCTGTTCAATGAGATCAACCGGTATACAGGAGGTGTCGAGACCTCCCTTGAGATGTACACCGATGTCACCAAGGTGAAGGAAAAGGAATTCCGTCCGACATTTGAGATCAAGACGAAGGCTATGTATGATCAGCTTCCGTTTGCCATGACCATGATGGAAGAGATTCTGATGCGGTCGCATCTTGGAGATGAAAAACGGCTCAAAGAAATCATCGATATGCTGAAATCCAGGCTGCAGATGAAGTTCCTCTCGGCAGGGCACAGTTCTGCCGTGCTGCGGGCCATGTCCTACAGCTCGCCGCTTGCGCGATTTAAGGATATGACAAACGGAATTGAATACTATGAGACCGTGAGCCGGATTGCGGATCACTTTGATGAGGAAAAAGAAGAACTGATCGAAAAGCTGCAGACAATCAGCCGGAAGATTTTCCGGAAAGAGCATATGATTGTCAGCTATACCGGGGAAGCCGAAAGCGTGGATGCGGTTCTGGATAAAGTGGAGGAGTTTTCCGGACATCTGCACACGGAAGAGACGGTATCCGGCGGATTCCGACTGAGCTGCCGGAAGAAAAATGAAGGATTTCAGACGTCCTCCAAGGTACAGTACGTGGCCATGGCCGGCAACTTTATCGATGCAGGGGCAGAATATCATGGGGCGCTTCAGATTTTGAAGGTGATTATGGGATATGAGTATCTCTGGCAGAATATCCGTGTCAAAGGCGGCGCCTATGGATGTATGAGCAGCTTCAATAAGCTGGGAGAGGGATATTTTGTCTCCTACCGGGATCCACATCTGAAAAACACGCTGGAAATCTACAAGGGCGTGACGGAATATCTGAGAACCTTTGATGTCAGCGACCGGGATATGACGAAGTTTATTATCGGAACCATCAGCGGCATGGATCAGCCGATGACGCCTGCCGCAAAGGGTGACCGTTCCATGAATCTGTATCTCAACCACGTGACGGAAGAGATGATTCAGAAGGAGCGGATGGAAGTCCTCCATGCAACGCAGCAGGATATCCGGGATCTGGCCGACATCGTAGAGAAGGTGCTTCAGGCAGATCAGATCTGCGTCATCGGAAATGAAGATAAAATAAAAGAAGAACAGGATGTATTTACGGAGGTCAAGGCGCTCTTCTAGACGCCGGGACCTTCCACAGACAAAGTTTACAAAGGAGAGAGGAACGGGACTTTGGCAGAGAATAAACAGTATAAATCAGGATTTGTAACGCTGATCGGACGGCCGAATGTGGGAAAATCCACGCTGATGAACCAGCTGATCGGACAGAAGATCGCGATCACATCAAACAAACCACAGACAACGAGAAACCGGATTCAGACGGTACTGACTACAGAGGAAGGGCAGATTGTCTTTGTGGACACGCCGGGAATCCACAAGGCAAAAAACAAGCTGGGTACCTACATGGTCAATGTGGCGGAACGGACACTCAATGAAGTGGACGTGGTGCTCTGGCTGGTTGAGCCATCTACCTTTATCGGGGCAGGCGAGCAGCATATTGCAGAACAGTTGAAAAAAGTGCACACGCCGGTGATTCTTGTCATCAACAAGGTGGACAAGGTCAAACGGGAAGAGCTGCTTCCGTGTATTGCAAAATATAAGGATATCTACGAGTTCGCGGAGATCGTTCCGGTCTGCGCAAGGACAGGGGAGAATACGGATGAACTGGTCAAGGTGATTCTTCAGTATCTCCCGTACGGACCGCAGTTTTACGATGAGGATACCGTGACGGATCAGCCGGAGCGCCAGATTGTGGCGGAGCTGATCAGGGAGAAGGCGCTGCACAGTCTGAACGAGGAGATTCCTCATGGCATTGCGGTGGTGATCGACCGGATGAAATTCCGCAAAGGACAAAAAGGGACCATTGCGGATATTGACGCAACGATTATCTGCGAGCGGGATTCCCATAAGGGAATCATCATCGGAAAGCAGGGCAGCATGCTGAAAAAAATCGGAAGCACCGCCAGATTTGAGATCGAGCGGATGCTGGACTGCAAGGTCAATCTGAAACTGTGGGTGAAGGTCAAAAAGGACTGGAGAGACAGTGAATTTTTGATGAGAAATTTTGGATACCGGGAAGAAGAATAACAGAAAGGAAAAACGGAGAACCTAATTTTATTCCAAAAGATGAAGAGGTGATCCGATGAAAGATGACGACTGGGACCGGTTTGAAAGGACCGGAAAGGTAGAAGACTATCTGACCTACAAAGGAATGATGCGGCAGGAGACCGTATCGGACCGGTATCAGGACGAAAACCGGAAGGATGAAGAAAGTGAGCCAGACGATTACCGTGACAGGAATGATTCTGTCAGCACTTCCGATTGGGGAATATGACAAGAGAGTGGTGATCCTCTCCCGCGAGCGGGGGAAGATCTCCGCTTTTGCCCGCGGAGCAAGGCGTCCGAACAGTATGCTTGTCGGAACGACGAGCCCTTTTCTGTTCGGCGCTTTTACATTGTACGAGGGGAGAAACTCCTATACGCTTCAGCAGGCGGACATCCAGAATTATTTTGGAGAGCTCAGAACCGATATCGAGGCGGTGTCATACGGATGCTATTTCCTGGAATTTGCAGAATACTGTACAAGAGAAAATAATGATGAGACAGAAATCCTGAAGCTTCTCTATCAGACGATGCGGATCGTTGTAAAGAGAAGCATTTCTCTTCCCCTGATCCGCTGCATCTTCGAACTGAAGATGATCTGCCTGGAAGGGGAGGCGCCCCAGGTGTTTGCCTGCGCCGGATGCGGAAAGCAGGAGGACCTGCATGGATTCAGTGCTGGGCGGGGCGGGATGCTCTGTCCGGACTGTGCCAGAAAAGCGGCGGATACGATACCGCTTGGCCAGTCTGCTCTTTATGCCCTCCAGTTTATTGAGGGGACACCGGTGGAGAAGCTTTACACCTTTACTGTCAGCGATGAGGTGTTAAACCAGCTGAAACGGGCGGCCAAACGATGCGTGGACGTTTACATAGGGCATGAGTTCCGTTCCCTTGCCATGCTGGAAATCCTTTAAATGGCCCGTATCCGCTTGCAAAAGAAGGGAAATTACCGTATAATGGTAACAATTTTAGAAGAATGTGAGGTAAAAGACGATGGTAGAAAAAACAATGGACAAAATCGTAGCTCTTGCCAAGACCAGGGGGTTTGTATATCCGGGATCCGAAATCTACGGCGGACTTGCCAATACATGGGATTACGGAAATCTCGGCGTAGAATTAAAAAACAATGTAAAAAAAGCATGGTGGAAAAAATTTATTCAGGAAAATCCTTACAATGTGGGCGTGGACTGCGCGATCCTGATGAATCCGCAGACATGGGTTGCATCCGGACATCTGGGAAACTTCAGCGACCCGTTGATGGATTGTAAAGAGTGTAAGGAGCGTTTCCGTGCAGATAAACTGATTGAGGATTATGCGGCAGAACATGGAATCGAGCTGAAAGAAAGCGTAGACGCATGGTCCCACGAAAAGATGATGGACTTCATCAATGAGCATCAGGTGCCTTGTCCGAGCTGCGGCAAGCACAATTTCACAGAGATCCGTGAATTCAATCTGATGTTTAAGACATTTCAGGGCGTGACAGAGGATGCGAAAAACGTTGTTTATCTTCGTCCGGAGACTGCACAGGGAATCTTTGTGAATTTCAAAAATGTGCAGCGGACATCCAGAAAGAAGATTCCGTTTGGTATCGGACAGATCGGAAAATCCTTCCGTAATGAAATCACACCGGGTAACTTCACATTCCGTACCAGAGAGTTCGAGCAGATGGAGCTGGAATTCTTCTGCGAGCCGGGAACAGATCTGGAGTGGTTTGAGTACTGGAAGAACTTTTGCCATAACTGGCTGAGAGAGCTTGGTATGACGGACGATGAGCTGCGTGCACGTGATCATGAAAAAGAAGAGCTGTCCCATTACAGCCGTGCGACGACAGACCTGGAATTCCTCTTCCCGTTCGGATGGGGAGAGCTCTGGGGAATCGCCGACCGTACCGATTACGACCTGACCCAGCACCAGAACGTGTCCAAGCAGGATCTGACTTACTTTGACGATGAGAAGAAAGAGAAATATCTGCCATACGTCATCGAGCCGTCACTTGGAGCGGACCGTGTCGTACTTGCATTCCTCTGCTCCGCATACGATGAGGAAGAGCTGGAAGGCGGGGACAAGCGTACGGTTCTCCATTTCCATCCGGCCCTTGCACCGGTGAAGATCGGAGTGCTTCCACTCTCCAAGAAGTTAAATGAAGGCGCTGAGAAGATTTACACCGAGCTTTCCAAATATTATAACTGCGAATACGATGACCGCGGAAATATCGGAAAGCGGTACCGTCGTCAGGATGAGATCGGTACTCCGTTCTGTGTGACATACGATTTTGAATCCGAGGAAGATGGAGCCGTGACCGTGCGTGATCGTGATACGATGGAGCAGGAGAGAATCAAAATCGAAGATCTCAAAGCATATTTTGAAAAGAAATTTGAATACTAAAAAGAAAGAGGCCGGGGACAGCAGTCTCCCGGCCGTTCTTATGTGACTGAGAAAAGGCAGGAGGAGCGACATGTATCCGGAAATTCACTACAGAATGGAAGAGGGAAAGGAAAAGACCGTCACTATCACCGGGTGTTTCGGAGACAATCCGGAAGTAGTCCTTCCGGAACGGATCGACGGTCTTTTGGTGACCCGTATTGGAGATTACGGGTTTTCGTCGGAGGAGGAAGAGGAAAATGTCCGGATCCTTCCGTCCGATGGGGAACCGGAAGGGGCGAAGGAAAGCCTCATAAGAGGACGGGTGGAGGAGATTCATCTTCCGGAAGGACTGCGGGAAGTGGGACGGTACGCCTTCTACCGCTGTTTCCGGTTGAAATGCATTTCCTTTACGGACAGTCTGACCAGCATCGGAAGCGGTGCTTTCACCGGATGCCAGTTAAGCCGGGTGGAGATCCGATGCCGGAAGACAAGACAGACCTGTCTCAGACAGATCCTGGAGGAGCAGCGGTTCGAGCTGTTTGTCCATATTTCCTATGAGGAAGGAGAAAGGGGAGAGACGGCGGGACTGGTTTTCCCGGAACACTATGAGGAAGCAGTGGAAAACACGCCGGCCAGAATCGTGGAGACCCATTACCATGGATCCGGAGGGGATTACCGGCAATGTGTCTACTTGAAAGAGATTAACTATGAGGAGTATGACTCCCTCTTCGCCAAAGCAAAGGCCAGGGAGAATGAAGGAACGCTGATACGGATTGCCCTGGCAAGATTAAGAGAGCCGTACCGGCTGACGGAAAAGGCAAAACAGGAATACGTGGAATTCCTGAAGGACTGCGCGGCCCGGACGGCCGGATATCTGATGGAACAGGATGACATGGAGACGGTCCGGTTTCTTCTGGAGGAAGGGATCTGGGAAGGAGATGCGCTGGAGGATGCTTTGAATGAGGCGGAAAAAAGGGAACATGCCGAGGCGGCAGCGATCCTTCTGAGCAGCAGGAAGCGCAGAGCCGGAAGAAAGAAATTTGAGCTGTAACAGCGGGAAAGGGGGACTGGATATGGAAGAATCGATCAGGGAAGAACAGACGGCACGTCTGGATGCCCTCGGAAAAGAGATCTTAAGGATGTCCAGAAATGAGCTTTACCTGAAGATGCGTTATCTGGATGTGGCTCTTTCCAGCCTCCGGTTTGGCATGGATGGGGAGATCGGATCCATCGGTACGGACGGTCAGGTACTTTATTTTCATCCGGGATGGCTGGGAGGAATGTACCAGAAGGACCGGCGGCTGGTAAACCGTGCCTATCTTCATGTCATTCTCCACTGCCTGTTCGGGCACCTCTATCTCAGGGGAAACCGGGATCCGGTATTCTGGGATCTGGCGTGCAATATCGCCGTGGAGTCCATCATCGACAGTCTGTCGTATCCCTGTGTCAGAAAGGCACCATCCTGGCTCAGAAAGGATGTTTACCGAAGACTCCAAAAGGAGACGAAGGTGTTAAGTGCCCAGAAAGTATATCGAAGTCTGATATCCTGGGGGATGAGCGAGGCAAAACGGATAGAGATGGAGCAGGAATTTGGAGCGGACAGCCATCTTTACTGGCCGTCTCCGGATGAGAAGAAACGTCCGCCAAAGGAGACGGAAAACAACTGGAAACAGATCAGTGAGCAGATGGAACTCAATCTGGATACCTTCGCCCAGGAGGAAGCGGACGCGGCAGGCGGTCTGCTGGATGAGCTTCGGATTGCCAACAAAAAGCGCTACGATTACCGGGAATTTCTGAAGAAATTTTCTGTGTGGAAAGAAGAAATCGGTGTGGATGAAGACAGTTTCGACTACGCCTTTTACTGTTACGGACTTTCCATGTATGGAAATATGCCGCTGATTGAGCCCCAGGAGACAAAAGAAGTCAAAAAGATCGAAGAATTTGTCATTGTAGTGGATACATCCATGTCCTGCTCCGGAGATCTGGTCAGAAAGTTCCTGGAGGAGACTTACGATGTGCTCAATGAAAATGAGAGTTTCTTCCGGAAAGTCCACATCCGGATTCTGCAATGTGATGAGAAGGTTCAGGAAGACGTGCGGATTGAAGGGCGGGAAGACTGGGAGCGGTACATGAAAGAACTGAAACTCTACGGAGGCGGAGGTACGGACTTTCGCCCGGCCTTTGCCTATATTGACCGTCTGGTAGAAAAGGGAGCGTTCCATCATTTGAGGGGTATGATTTATTTTACCGACGGATACGGAACGTACCCTTCCAGAATGCCGCCCTATGAGACCGCGTTTGTCTTTATTGATGACGGTTCAAGAGACATCCGTACTCCGGCATGGGCCATTCGGCTTGTGCTGGACGAAGCGATATTTATGGAAAGTGAGGAAGAATAGAGGATGCATATCAAACGAGCAAAACAGGAAATCCGGGATTCTATTGAGGCCTATCTTGAGAAAGATGAAGATGGGAAGTATCTGATTCCGTCCATCCGCCAGAGGCCGATCCTTCTCATGGGCCCTCCGGGAATCGGAAAGACCCAGATCATGGAACAGATCGCAAGGGAGTGTGGCATCGGACTGGTTTCCTACACGATCACCCATCATACGAGGCAAAGCGCGGTAGGACTTCCGTTTATCCGGGAAAGGATCTATGGCGGACAGACATATTCCGTTACCGAATATACTATGAGCGAAATCATTGCATCGGTTTACGAGAAGATGGAGAAGACCGGACTGAAGGAGGGGATTTTATTTCTGGATGAGATCAACTGCGTCTCCGAGACACTGGCTCCCACCATGCTTCAGTTTTTGCAGTGCAAGATGTTTGGAAACCACAGGGTTCCGGAAGGATGGATCATTGTGGCGGCCGGAAATCCGCCGGAGTATAACAAATCGGTCCGGGAATTTGATATTGTAACACTGGACAGGCTGAAACGGATTGACATAGAGGAAAATTATGAGGTGTGGAGAGAATACGCTTACGAAGCCGGAATTGACCCGGCGATTCTTGCCTACCTGGAAATCCGCAGGGATCATTTTTACCGGGTGGAGAATACGGTAGACGGGAAGCAGTTTGTGACAGCCAGAGGATGGGAAGATCTCTCCGAACTTCTCAGGGTATACCGGAAGCTTGGGAAAAAGGCGGACCGGGAAGTGGTCCATCAGTATCTGCAGAACTGGGAAGTGGCAAAGGACTTTGCCAATTATCTGGAACTGTATGAGAAATATAAAAAAGAATACGGGCTGGAAAAGATCGTACAGGGTATCTACGGGGAGGACGTTCTGGAGAAGCTGAAGTTTGCGCCTTTTGACGAACGGTTCAGTATTGTCGGCATGCTGAATGGAAAGCTGGCGGAGTATTTCCGGGAGTACCGGACGGAGGATGCCATGACGGAACGTCTCTATGAGGCTTTGAAAGTATATAAAGAAGAGCAGGATCTTCCGGCAGTGATTTCCAGGCTCCGGACCGGACTTCAGGAGAAGAAGCGGGCGGAGATTCTGACCGGGGCGCAGGAAAAGCTGGAACGGGAGGTCATTTCCCGACTGGAATCCTACCTGCAGCGGTGGAAACTGTCAAAAGAAGAAGAACACGCCGGATGGGAAGCGGAATTTGCCTTTGTAAAAGACGCCTTCGGAGAGCAGGTAGAAAAGCGTCAGGAAGTGACGGACCGGACCATGGAGGCACTGGAACATACGTTCCGGTTCCTGGAAGACGCCTTTGGAGAGAGCCAGGAGATGGCGGCCTTTCTGGCGGAGCTGAATACAAACGGGGACAGCATCCGGTTCCTCAGAGAGAATGACTGCCCGTATTTCTATAAGTATAATAAGGGGCTCCTGTTCGATGAGCGGCAGAAGGAAATTCTGACAGAGATGGAAAATCTGGAAAAAAGTATTGACACATCTCAGGTTTCATCCTATAATGAGTAAAAATTAAATTTAGCCAGATAAACCGTTGAAGTGGAGATCAAAGTTGTCGTGCACCCACAGAGAGTCCGGGAAGGTGAGAGCCGGATGGAACGCAGTCAGCCAAATGGACCACGGAGGGCGCAGCCAAAAGCAGGAATCCTGCCCAGTACTCTGCGACGTAGGGCATACGTCAGTTGCCGGAGATATGTTGGTATCTCGCTTAAGCGTACGGAAGTTCGTTTCGTGAATCAAGGTGGCACCGCGGTATGTATGTAGATATCGTCCTTGATGCAGATAATATGATTTTATCTGTGTCAAGGGCGTTTTTTTATTTTCTGGCAGAACAAGGAAAGGTGGTAACAACATGGTGTTTCCAACATTGGAGAACGTTATGGAACTCTCCAGGACACAGAAGTACAGGATGATTCCTGTGAAAGAAGAACTGTATATGGACATGATAACGCCGGTGGAAGCAGTGAGGATTCTCAAAGGGATCAGCCGGCACTGTTTTCTGCTGGAAAGTGCGGAGACCGGAGGAAACTGGGGGAGGTACTCCTTTATCGGATACGATCCGGAACTGGAAATCCGGTGCAGGGATCACCGGGTTACAGTCAAAGGGGACACCCTTTACGAAGAAAAGACCAGCCATCCGGGGAACATCATCCGGAAGATTCTAAAGGAGAACAAGGCGCCTCATCTGGAAGGCATGCCACCTTTTTCCGGCGGACTGGTAGGGTATTTCTCCTACGACTATATTCAGTATGCAGAGCCGGAGCTGATGCTGTCCCAGGAAGATCCGGATGGATTTTATGACATGGATCTGATGCTCTTCCGCAAGGTGGTGGCATTTGACCACTACCGTCAGAAGATTGACCTTATCATCAACATTCCGGCGGAGGATCCGGCAGTCGCATACGAAAAGGCAAAGATGGAACTGGGAAGTCTGAAAAGGCTTCTTATGAAGAAACAGTACGCGCCGAATCCGCCGCTGGTTCTGAAGACACCGTTTCGGGAACTGTTTACAAAAGAGGAATACTGCCGGATGGTGGAGCGGGCCAAAGACTATATTTACGATGGAGATATCTTTCAGGTCGTGCTCTCCAACCGCCTGGAGGCAGAGATCGAAGGGAGTCTTCTGGACACCTACCGGGTGCTGCGTACAACCAATCCTTCCCCTTATATGTTTTACTTTTCCAGCGGAGAACTGGAAATCGCCGGAGCGTCCCCGGAGACGCTGGCAAAGCTTTCCCGGACGACACTTTGGACTTATCCCCTTGCCGGAACAAGAAAGCGGGGAAAAGACGAAGCGGAGGACCGGGCTCTGCGTGAAGAGCTGCTGGCGGACGAAAAAGAACGTGCCGAGCACAACATGCTGGTGGATCTTGGAAGAAATGATGTGGGAAAAATCAGCAGGATCGGAACAGTGGAAGTGGAAAAGTACATGAATATCGAGGAATTTTCCCATGTCATGCATATTGGATCTGTGGTCAGAGGAGAACTGGATCCGAAATATGACGCGGTGGATGCGGTGGACGCCATTCTCCCGGCAGGAACACTCTCTGGAGCGCCGAAATTCCGGGCCTGCGAGATTATTGAGGAACTGGAGCATAACAGACGGGGGATCTACGGAGGAGCGATCGGTTACCTGGATTTTACGGGAAATCTGGATGTCTGCATTTCGATCCGGATTGCCTACGCGAAAAACGGCAAAGTATACGTCCGGTCCGGCGCAGGCATTGTGGCGGACAGCGTGCCGGAAAAGGAGTACGAAGAATGCATCAACAAGGCAAAGGCAGTTGTCGAAGCGCTGAAGATGGCGGAAGGAGGTGTGGATCATGATTGTGCTGATTGATAATTATGACAGTTTTTCCTACAACGTTTACCAGCTGGCCGGACAGTTTGAACCGGATCTGAGGGTGATACGGAACCAGGAGAAGACAGTAGAGGAAATTGAGGCCATGAAGCCGGATGCCCTCATCCTTTCCCCAGGACCTGGAAGGCCGGAAGACGCCGGAATCTGCATCGAGGCAGTCCGGTATTTTGAAGGGAAGATACCAATCCTTGGGATTTGTCTTGGTCACCAGTGTATCTGCACTGCCTATGGAGGAATCGTTTCCCATGCGTCCCGGATGATGCACGGGAAACAGTCCCGGATCCGGGCAGATCAAAACAGCCGGATCTTCCAGGGACTGCCAGATGAATTTATGGCAGGGAGGTACCATTCCCTGGCACTTCAGGAGGAAACACTGCCGAATGAACTGGTGATTACGGCACGGGCCGAGGATCAGGAGATTATGGCGGTGGAGCATAAAGACTATCCCATTTACGGGCTTCAGTTTCACCCGGAATCGGTATTAACACCGAAAGGGAAAAAGATGATTCAGAATTTTGTGGAGGTTTACAGACATGATTAAAGAAGCAATTTTAAAACTGGCACAGAGAAACGATTTGACAGCAGAAGAAGCACTGGAAGTCATGAATGAGATCATGGATGGAAAAGCAAGCCCGGTCCAGATGAGCTCCTACCTGACCGCTCTTTCCCTGAAAGGGGAAACCATTGAAGAAATTACCGGTTCGGCAAAGGGCATGCGGGACCACTGCATCCGTCTGCTGCATGAGATGGATGTACTGGAAATCGTAGGAACCGGAGGAGACGGAGCGAACTCCTTTAATATCTCCACCACCTCCTCTCTGGTGATAGCGGCAGGAGGCGTGCCGGTGGCAAAGCACGGCAATCGGGCAGCATCCAGTAAATGCGGAGCGGCAGATGTTCTGGAAGCGCTGGGAGTGCGGATTACGGCATCACCGGAAGAAAGCGCAGCCATGTTAAAGAAAATCGGAATCTGTTTTCTCTTTGCCCAGAACTACCATATCGCAATGAAATACGTTGCCCCGATCCGAAAAGAACTCGGCATCCGGACCGTCTTCAATATTCTCGGCCCCCTTTCCAACCCGGCAGGAGCCAATATGGAGCTGATGGGAGTTTATGAGGAGGGACTGGTAGAACCGCTTGCCAGGGTCATGAACAATCTGGGAGTAAAACGGGGCATGGTAGTCTACGGTATGGATCAGCTGGATGAAATCTCCATGAGTGCTCCGACAAAAATCTGTGAGATCAAGGACGGCACCTACCACACTTACGAGATCACGCCGGAGGACTTCGGATTTACAAGATGCAGGAAAGAAGAACTCACCGGAGGCACACCGGAAGAAAACGCACAGATCACCCTGGAAATTCTGGACGGAAAGAAAGGGCCAAAGCGGGATGCGGTGGCACTCAATTCCGGAGCGGCCCTCTATCTGGCTGGAAAGGCCCCGGACATGGAATCCGGTGTGCGGATGGCGGAACAGCTCATTGACAGCGGAGCGGCCAGACGGAAGCTGGAGGAGTTTATCCGGGAATCTAACCGTCAGGAAGCGAAGGAGGACTGCTGATGAAGACTATACTGGATGAAATCGCGGAAAAGACGAGAGAGCGAATCGCCCGAAAAAAGAAAGAAGTGCCGATTGAGGAACTTTTCGACCGGATCCAAAACAGAACCGAAACGAAAGAACCGTTTCTGTTTGAAACATCTCTTGGCCAGGAGGGACTTTCTTTCATCTGCGAGGTGAAGAAAGCATCCCCGTCCAAGGGGGTAATTGCGGAAGAATTTCCGTATCTGGATATTGCAAAAGAATATGAAAAAGCAGGGGCCGCGGCAATTTCCTGTCTGACGGAACCCTTCTACTTTCAGGGGAGCGATACCTTTCTGGAAGCGATCGCAAGGGAAGTACAGATCCCGGTGCTCCGGAAAGATTTTACCGTGGATCCGTATATGATCTACGAGGCGAAAGCCATGGGAGCAGACGCAGTCCTTCTGATCTGCGCCATCCTGACGGAGCAGGAACTGTATGATCATCTGGAGCTTGCCAGGAGTCTCGGACTGTCCGCTCTTGTGGAGGCCCACTCCAGGGAGGAAGTAGAGATGGCAAAGAGATGTCATGCAACGATGATCGGCGTCAACAACCGGGATCTGCACACATTTCAGGTGGACCTTCAGACCAGTGTGAGGCTGCGGGAGCTGGTGCCGGATGACGTCATCTATGTTTCCGAGAGCGGGATCCGGACACCGGAGGATGTACAGGTCTTACGGGAAAACGGAACGGACGCAGTACTGATCGGAGAGACGTTAATGCGAACATCCGATAAGAAGAAAGCACTGAGACAGCTTGGAGGTATGGAATCATGAAGACCAGAATCAAAATCTGCGGGCTGAGACGAAAAGAAGATATCGATGGTGTCAATGAGGCAAGTCCGGATTACTGCGGATTCATTCTCAATGTCCCGGCAAGCAGAAGAAGCATTGACCCGGAACAGCTGGGCATGCTGATGGAAGATCTGGATCCGGCGGTTGTGCCGACAGGGGTATTTGTCAATGAAGAGACGGAGACGATTCTCCGGATTGTGCGGGAGAGGCACATCCGGATGGTACAGCTTCATGGACAGGAAAGCGAAGAGATGATCCGGGAAATCCAGCAGAAGGCAGGAATCCCGGTCATCAAGGCCTTTTCCGTGAAAGAGAAAAAGGATGTAGAACAGGCGCTGGGTTCCCCGGCAGACTACCTGCTGTTTGACTGCGGATCCGGCGGGACGGGGAAAACATTCGACTGGTCCTGTCTGGAAGACGTAGAACGGCCGTACTTTCTGGCAGGCGGCATCGGCACGCATAATATGGAAGAGGCCCTGACCCGGTTTCATCCATTTGCCATCGATCTGAGCAGCAGTGTGGAGACCGATGGAGTAAAAGACAGAAAAAAAGTCGCGGAGGCAGTACAGATGCTGCGGTCGCTGACATCAATATAGAAGAAAAAGAAAATTCAGAAAGGAAGAAAGCAGATGTCAAAGGGAAGATTTGGAGTCCATGGAGGGCAGTATATACCGGAAACGTTGATGAATGCGGTGATTGAGCTGGAAGAGGCATATCATCACTATAAAAATGATCCGGAATTTCAAAAGGAGCTGACCGCACTGTTAAACGATTATGCGGGAAGACCGTCCAGACTTTATTATGCGGAGCACATGACAAAAGATCTGGGAGGAGCAAAGATCTATCTGAAAAGAGAAGATCTGAATCACACTGGAGCCCACAAGATCAACAATGTGTTAGGACAGGTGCTTCTGGCGAAGAAAATGGGAAAGACAAGAGTCATTGCGGAGACAGGAGCAGGACAGCACGGAGTGGCAACGGCAACAGCGGCCGCCCTGATGGGGATGGAATGTGAAGTATTCATGGGAGAGGAGGATACGAAGCGCCAGGCGCTCAACGTCTACAAGATGCGCCTCCTCGGCGCCAGGGTGCATCCGGTCACAACAGGGACCGCAACATTGAAGGATGCAGTATCCGAAACTATGCGGGAGTGGACGAACCGGATCGAGGATACCCACTATGTTCTTGGATCCGTCATGGGACCCCATCCGTTTCCGACCATTGTACGGGATTTCCAGGCAGTGATCTCCAAAGAAATCAAAGAACAGATTCTGGAAGCGGAAGGAAAATTGCCGGATGCAGTACTGGCCTGTGTGGGTGGCGGTTCCAATGCCATTGGAGCGTTTTACCATTTTATCGAAGACAAGGACGTCCGACTGATCGGGTGTGAAGCTGCAGGCCGCGGCATCCATACGAAAGAGACGGCGGCCACCATTGCGACAGGAAGGCCTGGTATCTTTCATGGTATGAAATCCTATTTCTGCCAGGATGAGTACGGACAGATTGCTCCGGTATACTCGATTTCCGCAGGACTGGATTATCCGGGCATCGGACCGGAGCACGCAGATCTCTACGATAAAAAACGGGCGGAATATGTGGCGGTGACTGATGATGAGGCGGTGGATGCTTTCGAGTATCTCTCAAGGACAGAAGGAATCATTCCGGCGATCGAAAGTGCCCATGCAGTGGCGTATGCCATGAAGCTTGCAAAAGAAATGAGACCGGATCAGTGTATTGTCATCAACCTGTCCGGAAGAGGCGACAAAGACTGCGCAGCCATTGCAAGATACAGAGGGGAGGATATCTATGAGTAAGATCAGACAGGCGTTTGAACACGGAAAAGCATTTATCCCGTTTATTACCTGCGGGGATCCATCCATCGAAGTGACGGAGGAGCTGGTTTATACTATGGAAGAGGCAGGGGCAGACCTGATTGAGCTGGGGATTCCTTTTTCAGACCCGACTGCAGAAGGACCGGTAATCCAGGCGGCAAACTTAAGAGCACTGACCAAGGGAATCACTACGGATGAGATTTTCGATATGGTTCGGCGTATCCGGAAACGGACTCAGATTCCAATGGTATTTATGACATATGCCAATGTGGTCTTTTCCTACGGTACGGACCGGTTTATCCGGACGGCGTCGGAAATCGGAATGGACGGCCTGATTCTTCCGGATGTTCCGTATGAGGAAAAGGAAGAATTTGACAGTGTATGCAGGAAATACGGAATGGATCTCATTTCCCTGATTGCCCCGACATCCAAAGAACGGATCCGCATGATTGCAAAAGAAGCGTCCGGATTCATATACTGTGTTTCGTCTCTCGGTGTGACCGGAGTCCGCTCCGAAATCACGACGGATGTCCGCAGCATGATTGAACTGGTCAAGGAAACGAAAGACATTCCATGTGCAGTGGGCTTTGGCATTTCCACAGAAGAACAGGCAAAAAAGATGGCAGAAGTATCAGACGGCGTCATTGTGGGCTCTGCGATTGTCCGGATTTGCGGGGAGTACGGAGATCGCTGCGTTCCTTTTGTGAAAAAAAATGTAAAGAAAATGAAAGAAGCACTGTGACTTTTGGTAAAAATGCGGTATAATGGGAGTACTGGTAAGCCGTAAGGCTTAAAAATAACTCATGTCATAAGGAGGATAAGACAGTGGACAGAAGAAATGTATGGAAGACCTACACACAGGCAGAATTAAAAGAGATGGAAGACATCAGCACACGTTACAAACGCTGCCTGGATGAAGGGAAGACAGAAAGAGAGTGTGTGGAGGTTGCCGAGCGCCTGGCTGAAGAGGCAGGATACCGTTCTCTGTGTGCTTTTAAAAAGTCAGGAGAAACATTAAAGGAAGGGGACAAAGTATACGCTTCCTTTATGGGCAAGATGATTCTTCTTTTCCAGATCGGAAAGGAACCTCTGGAAAACGGAATGAACATTCTGGGAGCTCACATTGATTCTCCACGAATTGATATCAAACAGAACCCGCTCTATGAGACAGACGAGATGGCATACCTTGATACCCATTATTATGGAGGAATCAAGAAATATCAGTGGCTTGCTTCCCCGCTTTCTCTTCACGGAGTGATTGTAAAGAAGGACGGCACAAAAGTTCGTGTCAACATCGGAGAAAATGAAAATGATCCGGTATTCGTCATTACAGACCTGCTCGTACATCTGGCAGGAAAACAGATGTCCCAGAAAGCATCCGAAGTGATCGAAGGGGACAACCTGGATCTTCTGATCGGAAGCCGCCCGCTCACAGAAGCAGAAGGATTGAAAGAAGATGAAAAAGAAGCAGTAAAAGCAGGTGTACTCCGTCTCCTTGCAGATACATATGGAATCGAAGAAGAGGATTTCACATCTGCAGAGCTTGAAATCGTACCGGCAGGAAAGGCAAGAGACTGCGGTATTGACAGAAGCATGGTATTATCCTATGGACAGGACGACAGAGTCTGTGCATTCACATCCCTGTTCGCCATGCTGGACAATCCGCAGATCAGCCGTACCGCATGCTGCATCCTGGTGGACAAAGAGGAAATCGGAAGTGTGGGAGCGACAGGAATGCACTCCAGATTCTTTGAAAATACAGTGGCAGAGCTGATGGCTCTTACCGGAGAAGAATCCGAATTAAAGGTAAGACGTGCTCTTCAGCACTCCAAGATGCTCTCCTCAGACGTCAGCGCAGCTTACGATCCGATGTTTGCAGCTTCATTTGAAAAGAGAAGCTCTGCATTCTTCGGAAAAGGACTTGTATTCAACAAGTTTACAGGAAGCCGCGGAAAGAACGGATCCAATGATGCCAACGCAGAATACCTGGCAGAGATCCGCAAAGTCATGGATGAAGCAGGCGTAGGATACCAGTACGCTGAGCTTGGAAAAGTAGATGTCGGCGGAGGCGGAACGATCGCCTACATCATGGCACAGTACGGCATGGAAGTCATCGACAGCGGCGTGGCAGTTCTCTGCATGCATGCAATGTATGAAATCGCAAGCAAGGCAGATATTTACGAAGCTGTCAAAGGATACAAGGCATTTATCGAAAAGATTGGACAGTAAGAAAGTGATACCGTTCGGCCGTGGGGAATCCCATGGCCGAATTGTTGCAGAAAAAACGATAAATTTCTTGACGAACAATGTTAAAACATTTACAATATTACCAGCGGGAAACTGCAAAAGAACGTAATATTCCGGACACAGAGGTACGACTTTACATAAGAGAAACGCAAAGTCGTGTTTTTCGTGTCAAATATTACAAATATATGATTAGGAGGACATTGAAACATGGCTACGAAATGGGTGTATATGTTTACAGAAGGTAACGCTACAATGAGAAACCTTCTGGGTGGTAAAGGTGCAAACCTTGCTGAAATGACAGGCCTTGGTCTCCCGGTACCTCAGGGATTCACTGTAACAACAGAGGCTTGTACCCAGTACTATGAGGATGGCAGACAGATCAATGACGAAATCATGGGTCAGATCATGGAAGCTATGACAAAACTGGAAGAAATCACAGGAAAGAAATTCGGAGACAAAGAGAATCCGCTTCTCGTTTCCGTACGTTCTGGTGCAAGAGCTTCCATGCCAGGTATGATGGACACAATTCTGAACCTTGGTCTGAATGAAGAAGTAGTAGAGACTCTGGCAGAAGCTTCCGGAAACCCGCGCTGGGCATGGGACTGCTACAGAAGATTTATCCAGATGTATTCCGACGTTGTTATGGAAGTCGGCAAGA
>CAJFMZ010000025.1 GCA_904393575.1 uncultured Sellimonas sp.
ACCGCCCAGGCATGTATGAAAAGCGGGAAGAAGAACATGGATGGATGATGGATCTTTACAAAGAGTGGCATGTAGGAGATCCAAGAAGCAAGGAAATGATTGCCAGAAGATATGTAGAACGTTTTATCGGATGTGTGGAGAATGTCACCAACCCGAAATGTGATATGACACCTCAGGAAAAGCGTGCTGAAATTAAAAGAATGCTGGCGAATCCGAGAGTGGACAAAATGATCAAGGTTGCGAAACCAAGATCTTTTTATATGAAAATTATGCTTCTTCCGGTTCGCTGGAAGAATACCTGGCTGACCTATCTGGAAGCCAGGGTTATTACCTTTGTAAAAACAAAGAATACGAAACTGTTTACCAAATTAAAGGCGGGAAGATAATGGAAAAGAGACAACCGTGGATCAGTGTAGTGATGCCGGTGTACAATGCTGCAGCGTTTCTTGCAGAAAGTATGGAAAGCGTACTTGGTCAGAGTTTCCGGGATTTGGAACTGATCGTTGTTGACGATTGTTCCAGTGATGAGAGTTGTGAAATCTGTAAAGAGTATGTGGAACAGGACGAACGAGTCCGGCTGATCCGCCTGAAAGAAAATGCAGGGGCGGGAATGGCGCGAAATCGCGGAATTCAGGCGGCGTCCGGAAAGTATCTTGCTTTTATGGATGCAGATGATACGATAGAATCGGATCTATACAAAAAAGCAGTGGAAGCTTCTCAGAACGGCGAAATGGATATGGTGGTCTGGGGAGATACAGAGCGGTTTTATGATGGGGAAGGAAATCCTGTGTCGGACAATCCGATTATCCCTGAAAGAGGGGTGTGGAGAGAAAAGACCGAGATTGCTCTTGCAGCCCTGCAGCTTGAGAAACAGACGCTGCTTGGATATCAGTGGAACAAATTGTACAGACGAGAGATTGCGGAACAGTTTGGAATCCGGTTTGAAGAAGCAATCTTATATGAGGATTTCTTTTTCACCATGCGGATGCTGGAACATACAGAGTCTGTGGCGGTGATTGATCATGCAGGCTATTATTACAACAAGCGTTTCAATGGAAGTATTACTACAAAGTTTGTAAAAGAATACTTTGAACTCAGCAGACGGCGGGTTTACGAAATGTACCGTTTCTGCCAGAAAAGGGGAATTGTAGAAGAGGCGGTGGATGTGCTTGGGAACATCTATCTAAGGTATATTCTGTCCGGCCTGATGCGAAATGCGGATCCGCAGTCCCGGATGAAGGGGAGCCAGCAGCGGGCATGGGTGTGCTGTGTGGCCAAAGATGAATTGTACCTTCGAACAGCAGGAATCTGTCATACGGACAACAAGGCACTGAAAATTTTGCAGAAGAGCTTAAATAAAAAGAAAATTCAGACTTGCCTCCTTCTTGGAAAAGGTGTATATGAGGCAAAAAAATACGGGCCGCTTCTGTTTGAAAAAATCAAAAGAAAGTAAAGGTGAAGCTATGAGACGCATCAAATTGTGGACGGTATATTTTCTCCGCTTCATTCTGAAAGCAGTCTATATTGTACCGGTAAAAAAAAGAAGAATCTATCTTTCTTCGAACAGGGGCACTTCGATATCCTGCAATCCATGGTACATATTTGAATATATGAGAGAGAAATATCCTCATACGTTTGAATATATCTGGGAATATGATAAAGAAGCGGATCCGATGGAAGATGTAAAATATGTCAAACCGCATACCGCGGCTTCTGTTTTTTATATGCTGACATCTGGTATTATCATCAGCAACGATGGAATCGGGAGTTTCATCCCAAAACGGAAAAGCCAGTGTTTTATCAATACATGGCACGGAGGGGGAGCATATAAAAGAGTTGGCGGAGATACCATCCAGGATCCAAAGGATCCGGAAGTAATCATAAACCGGATCTGCGGAGGACAGACGGATGTGTTCCTTTCAGGCTGTAAGAAGTTTACAGAAGTCATGCACATTGCCAAGGCGGTGCCGACAGAACGTTTTCTGGAATGCGGCATGCCAAGAAATGACTTTCTGATTCACGGAACAGATAAGGATGTCAAAGGAAAGGTTTATCGTTATTTTGGGTTGGATCCGGAGACAAAAATCGTACTTTTTGCGCCGACATACCGTGGGGTAGAGGGGAACGCCAATTTTGACCTGGAGATTGACATCAAAGGATGTATCGAGGCTTTGAAAAAGCGTTTTGGAGGAGAATGGGTGTTCCTGATGAGAAAACATCATTTTGTGGAGCATGTAGATACAGAGGGATGCATCGATGCAGGAGATTATCCGGATATGCAGGAACTTTTGTATACAGTGGATGTTTTCATTACGGATTACTCTTCTACGATCTGGGATTACTCCCTGACATATAAACCTGGATTTTTATTTGCACCGGATTTTGACCAGTATGAAAGTGAACGGAATTTTTATTCTGACCCGGAGACATGGGCATTTCCGATTGCAAAAACCAATCAGGAGCTTCAGAAGCTGATCCTGGATTACGACGATGATAAGAATCGGGAGAAGATTGAAACACACCATGAACTTCTTGGAGATATGGAAAGCGGACATGCCACAGAAACAGTGGTCAGAACAATCAGAAATTTTCTGGTAAAAGAAAGGAACAGGTAGATGGATAACTTTTATGATTTGAATGACTTTATAGCATATATTTTAAGAAAATGGAAACTGATCATTATCATTATCTGTGTTGGAATCATTGGATTTGCAGGGGTAAGATTCCAGGGCTTATATCAGGATTACAGGGCGGCACAAAATCAGCCGAAAGAAGTGTCACAGACAACGGAACAGACAAGTGAGCCGATGCGGTGCTGGACAGAAATCACTATCAATGTGGGACCGAACTATGAAGTAGTTGGTACAACAGGAATTTCCAGAGGTGAGGAAATTGCAAATGCATATAATGCCGTAAAAAATGATGATGAGATTATGAGCCAGATGTATGATAAATATTTTGAACAGGCCAAAATCTATGGAGACAGAATGAGAGAATTGATGTCTACCTACGGATATATCCTCGACAAAGAAAAGAATTATGAATACGTGGAATATGATTTTAGAAGACAGTTTGCGGTATCTGTCAACAAGAATTATGTAACAATTGGCTTCTATTCATTAAATGAAGAATTTGCAAGAGAAGTGACAGAGGCATACGAGAAACTCCTGACTGCTGCTGTGGAAGAGCAATATCCGAATTTTGACTATACAAAAGTGGCAGAGGCAACACGATACGAACTTCCGGAAACATCCGCCGGAGCTTCACCGACAAGAAATGCAGGAAGCAGTACACCTGCTACGACAACGATGAGTATGAAAACTGTAATGATGCAGACGATCAAAGGTTGTGTATGGGGAGCAATTATCGGGGCTGTAGCTGCATTGGTTATTGTATTTTTCCTTTATATGATGTCAAGAAAAGTAATTCTTTGGACACAGATTGAAAAGAATGGAATTAAGACATATGGTTTGTATTATAAAAAGAAAGCCGGAGTGATCGGACGTATCTGGAGAAAATTAATTGCAAAACTGGAAGGAAATCAGACAGCTTTCGAAAAAGCAGATGAGCTGGCTGAAATTGTAGCTGCAGATATGGCAGCCCGGTGTCATAAAGATGAAAAAATTCTTGTTTACGGAAATGGCATCAGCAAGAAGACAGCAGAGATCCTTATCAATGCATTTAATAAAAAAAGTAATTCTGAAAGATTTATTTTTACTGAGTCTCCGATTGCTTCTGCAAAAGGAATTCAGAATGCTCAGGAATATCACTATGTTATTGTGCTGGAAACAATAGGGGTATCTCTGAAAGAGGAAATTGAAAAAGAAATTCAGGCCTTCAATGGTTATCACGTAGAAGTGGCAGGAATCATTGGGGTAGAATAAAAAAGGACTGGTGACTTATTTACATTTATATTATTATGCTGGTCATCACAATGATTTTTGCATACTGCTGGAAAAAATGTGAAGACAGTATTGGGGCATTTCGTCAAATAAAAGAGAGAAAACCTTGGAAATATGGAATGCTGATTCTTTCCATAATGGGGTCTTTTCTTCCTATGTATCTGATCAATGCATGCATGTCTTACGTGGGAAATGACTATGCAAATTATTATACCTATTATCAGAATATTGTATCTGGCCGGGGGCAGGATGTGGAGATCGGTTATAAACTGATCAATATTTTCGTTGCCAGGATGGGGCTGAGTTTTCAATGGGTTTATTTCATTACATGTTTTATTGCATATGCCCTGTTGATGCTGTGTATCAGAAAGTATTCTAAAAATTACGCAGTCAGTTATCTGCTGTTTTTCTCAGGAGGTTTCTTTTTCCTCCTGGGATTAAATCAGATCAGACAATTTGTAGCAGTTGGATGTGTATTTTTTGCTTTTCAGTTTATCGAAAAAAAGAAACCTTTGTTTTACTTTGTACTGGTAATTATAGGCGGCCTGTTTCATGTGACTGCTTATGTTATGTTACCATTCTATTTTATACTTGGAAAGAAAATCAGACTTTCGTTATATGCAGCGGGAGCCCTGGCTATCCTTCCAATCAACATTTTCTTTAATGACATTATGGCCTGGCTGTTCAAAACATTTATGCCACGTTATATGAATTCTAATTATATTTCCAAGGAATATACGTTGGAGGTTCCATATCTTACTATGACAGTAGTGACGATTGTGGTTGTTTTGCTTCTGGCCGGACATGAAAAGAAAGACATTGAAGGAATAGAGAGAGTTTTTCTGAACGGCTGTATGATTTCTTTGGTCATGGTAACGGTTTGTACTTGGATTCCGGAATATAAACGGTTTGTATATTACTTTTTTATACCAACCATATTTTATATTCCAAGACTGCTGGATAAGGAAAAAAGAGTGTGGGTAAAACTGGCCCTTATTTTGCTGCTTGTTGCGGCGGACTGGGTCAATGTATCAACGACATTAAGTTTTAATCATGTGCTGCCTTATAAAACTTTTTTTTAGGAGAAAAACATGAAAAATAACGGAAATGGAATAGTAAAAAATCTTTCATACTCTGTACTTGCAAATGGTACAAACACATTAATTTCAATGATTCTTGTACTGATTGTACCAAAGATTCTGGGAGTAACAGAGTATGCGTACTGGCAGCTGTATTTATTTTATGCATCGTATGTGGGATTCTTTCATTTTGGATGGGCAGATGGTGTGTATCTCCGTTTTGGAGGAAGAGACTATGATACGCTGGATAAAAGCTATTTTCATAAACAGTTTTGGCTTCTGACATTTGTGGAAATTTTTCTGGCTGTAATGATTGGAATTTTTGCGATCATTACAGTCCCAGATGCACAGAGAAGAGTTGTTTTGATTGCTGTGGGAATTTGTTGTATTCTTCAGCTTCCGCGGACATTTTTACAGTATGTGTTGCAGGCAACAAACCGTATTGTTAATTATGCCAGAAATTATTTCCTTGAAAAAATTGTCTATGCAGTACTGGTTATTCTCTGCTTATGCATTGGAATCAAACAATTTGAAGTCCTGATTGCAGCGGATCTTGTCGCAAGAGGAGTAACACTTTTGTTGCTTACACGAGAATGTCGGGATATTGTTTCAGGAAAACTAAAGGGATTATTTGAAGGTGTCAGGGAAGCGTGGAATAACATCAGTGTAGGAATTAAGCTGATGTTTGCAAATATCGCGAGCCAGCTTCTTCTTGGAATTGTCCGGTGGGCAATTCAAAATCACTGGTCTGTTGAAACGTTTGGACGTGTTTCCTTAAGTATCACGGCATCAAATCTTTTGATGACATTTATCAGTGCGGTCAGCATCGTAATCTATCCGATGCTCAAAAATATATCGTTGAAACAATATGGGGAAGTGTATGCCAAAATGAGGAATATGTTAATGATTCCGGTGCTTGGGCTTCTCGTTGTCTATTATCCGGCTAAGGTTATCCTTTCCTGGTGGCTTCCTCAGTACGCTGAAAGTCTAAGATACATGGCCCTTTTGTTCCCAATGTGTGTATTTGAAAGTAAAATGACAATGTTAATCAATACATATTTGAAAGCATTACGGCGGGAGAAGAGCATTTTGGGAATTAACTGTGTTGCGGTTATTATCACTTTTGTGACTACGGCGGTTTCGGTGTATATGCTGGACAATCTGACGATCGCAATCGTATCACTTCCGATACTTATGGGCTTAAGATGCTGTATTGGTGAGCTGGTGCTGATTCAGGAGATTCATGTGTCAATCTGGAAAGATATTTCAGCTGAGTGGCTGATGGTTCTTATTTTTATTATCGTAAGCTGGTTCATCCAGTCGTGGATGTCCATGGCAATCTATCTGGTGGCCTATCTTGTGTATCTTTTTTGGAAAAGAAATGCAGTTTGTGATCTGGCTGGACAGGTCAGAGAGTTAGTCTTGAAAAGGAGAATAGGAAAATGATAAAAATCAGTTTAATCATACCTGTTTACAATGCTGAAAAATATTTGGAAGAGACCCTGGAATGCATCATCAGACAAACATTAAAGGAAATAGAAATTATTTTAGTGGATGATGGATCAAAGGATCGCAGTGGAGAAATCTGCGACAGATTTGCAGAACGCGATACGCGAATCCAAGTGATTCATCAGGAAAACAAAGGTATGTGTGCATCCAGAAATTATGCAATGTCGATAGCACAGGGAGAATATATCGCTTTTGCGGACAATGATGATCTTGTTTCGGAAGATTTTCTGGAATCAAATTATACATATGCCAAAAAGACAAATGCAGATATTGTTAAATTTGGGCGAAGAACCATATACATTAACGATCAAAATGAAGATATGGGCGGAGAAACGCGGAGATTTTCCAATAGAGTTCTGAAAGGAAAAGAAATTACGGCACATTACTTTGATTTGCAGAAAATGGGTGCTTTATCCGCTGTATGGGACGGATTGTACAAAAAAGAACTGATTGAAAATAATAAGGTTACATTTTATGAAGATTTTCGATACGGCTGTGAAGATACTATTTTCTGCCGGCAGTTGGTTTGTTATGCCAAAATATTTGCTTTACATGAAGGATGTTACTATTATCATTATGTGCGTTCTGCATATAGTGCGTCTGCAAAATTTAACGAAAAAGCATTAGATAAATACAAAACGGCATGTGCTCTGGAAGAAAAGGTGTGGAAAAAACTGAAAATCAACTGCCTGAATGATGGGAAAAAAGAATTAGGGGTTACAAAAGACTATCTGATTCCGATTTTGTTTATGCTGTGTGATAAAAACTGTACGTTTTCCTACCAAAGGAAAAAAGACTATCTGAATATGATACACAGACAATCCGGATACAGAATGAATCTAAATCTCCGGAAATTGCTGAATCTGATGAGAAAGAACAAGAAGCAGACGGTTGTAATTCTTCTGTTTGAACTGAAGCTCTACAGAGGATTATTGAAGGTAGCAGAACGGTACAAAAAAGTGATAGATAACAGATTGAAAAATGGAAAAGGTGCGGTATAGACATGAAACATATTGCAGTTGTATTTGCCGGCGGAATCGGCAGAAGGATGAACAGTAAAGCACTGCCGAAGCAGTTTCTTCGGCTGTATGGAAAAGAAATTATCGTTTATACGCTGGAACATTTTCAAAACCACAGTGAGATTGATGCGATAGCGGTCGCTTGTGTGGAAGACTGGATTCCATTTCTGAAGGAGCTGATCGAAAAATATCGTCTGGACAAGGTGCAAAAGATTGTTCCGGGCGGGGAAACCGGACAGCAGTCTATTTACCATGGGCTTTGTGCGGCGGAAGAACTTGCAGCGGGAGAAAAAACAGTTGTTCTGATTCATGATGGAGTCCGGCCACTGATTAATTCCGGTTTGATTTCGGATTGTATTAAAAAGACAGAAGAGACGGGAAGCGCTATTACGACAGCGCCGGCAATCGAGACGATTTTCCGCTCAAAGGACAAGCAGACGGTAGAGCAGATTATTGAACGAGCTGACTGTATGCTTGCAAGAGCGCCGCAGTGCTTTTATCTGGATGAAATTTTAAAGAGACACCGCCAGGCAAGAGAGGAAAGAAAAGAATTTATTGATTCTGCGTCGATGATGTCTTTTTACGGGTGCAGTCTTCATCTGGTAGAAGGACCGATGGAAAATATCAAAATTACTACACCGATGGATTACTACACATTTAAGGCGCTGATTGAGGCAGACGAAAATTCACAATTATTTGGAGTTTAAACGGAGGGGGTTTTCATGAATCAGATTGTTCAGGAAGATATGAAGCAAATTGCAGAGGATCCATTTTTTCAAAAACTCGCCGGGAGCAGGATCCTGATTACCGGTGCGACAGGACTGATCGGCTCATTAACTGCCAAAGCGTGCATGGAGTACAATAAAATCCATGATGACAAAATCACAGTTGTGGGTCTGATCCGGAATGAAAAAAAGGCAGAAGAAGTTTTTAAAGAGAATCTGGAAGATGCAGATCTTCAGCTTGTGACAGGAGATCTGAGACAGCCTCTGGAGATACCGGGGACAGTGGATTACATTCTCCATACAGCCAGTGTCACAACTTCAAAGCTTTTTGTTGATCAGCCGGTGGAGACGATTGAGACATCTTATCGAGGAACCAGGCATGTCCTGGAACTGGCAAAAGAGAAACACTGTAAAGGGATGGTTTATCTTTCGTCTATGGAAATGTACGGAAGACCGGATGAATCTCTGGAAAAAGTGACAGAGACCGATCTTGGATATATTGACATTCTGAATGTTCGGAGCAGCTATTCGGAAGGAAAACGAATTTCCGAATGCCTTTGTGCCGCTTATGCGGATGAGTATCAGGTTCCGGTATGCATTGCAAGACTTGCCCAGACGTTCGGGGCCGGAGTACTGAAAAGTGATCATCGTGTGTATGCACAGTTTGCGAGAAGTGCGGTAAAGGGAGAAGATATCGTACTTCATACAGAAGGAAAGTCCAATGGAAATTACTGCTATACCACAGATGTGATCCGGGCGCTTGCACTCCTGCTTCAAAAGGGAGAAAAAGGACAGGCATATAATGTATGCAATGAGGAAACTACCACGACGATTGCGGAAATGGCCAGAATGGTTGCAGAGGAGTTCGGACAGGGGAAATCAAAAGTGGTTTTTGATATTCCAGAAGACGCGCGGACCTATGGATATGCACCGGATGTGAAGATGCATTTAGACGCAGGGAAACTCAGAAGTCTCGGATGGGAGCCGCAGTATGGTCTCAAGGAAATGTATCAGAGACTGATTGCGGGAATGAAATAGTAAGAAGTCAAGCAAAATGTTAGGGAATTGATAAGAGAATTTCTGGACATTTTATTATAAAACGTGTATCATTAACTTATATTATGTAAATAAAATCTGAGACGAAAGAAGAGGTACAAATATGAAATTGGTGAAACGATTGGCAGCCATGCTGCTGGCTGTATGTTTGGTAGTACCATGTGCCAGGCTGGCTGTAAATGCGGCAGATGGATTGATTTTCTTTACAGACCTTGAGGGAATTGCTGTCGGTGATACATTTACCATAACCGGAAGCGTAGTGAATCGTGACGGAAATCTCGATCAGGTTGAGCTTACGATGAGTTACGACACAACGGCTATGCGTTATGTAGACGGCGATGACAATGTGACAGATCAGGGCGATGGCACGCTTGTTTATTCCGGCTCCGCAAATGGACAGAGCAGACTGGATTTTGATATGCAGTTTGAAGCTCTGATCCAGGGAGAGACCAGACTGGAGCAGGAAAGCGCAGAAGTTACGGATGCAAATGGGGAGACACTGAATCTTCTGGATCCTCCGGGATATTCCGATGTTCAGATTGTAGCCGGAGACGGTACTGCATCATCTTCTTCAACGGCAGCGCAGGCAAGTGGAGTGAAGCTGACGGTCAATGACACGGAGTATACGGTTGCCAGCACATTTGCTGACAGTGAGATCCCGGCAGGATTTACTTCCGCGGATATTACTGTAAATGGTGAGACGGTAAAAGGCGCAGCGCAGCAGAATGGCAGCGCGCAGCTGATCTATCTTCTGGATTCCAATAATGAGGGGGCATTTTTCCTCTTCAATGCGCAGGACGGCACAGCGGCTCCGATTCATGTGGTTTCACTTGCATCAGGAAGTACGATTATTCTCCTGGGAGACAGAGGAGATGTGACGCTTCCGGCAAGATACCAGGAAGTAGAGCTGGAAATTTCGGATGCACAGACACTTCCGGTATGGCAGGACAGCAAGAACAGCAGATACTATCTGATGAATGCGTTGAATTCTGACGGAGATCAGGTGATTTACCGCTATGATTCCAAAGATCAGACATATCAGTATTATGGGGACGATGTTACCACGACGACCTCCGGCTCTGATTCAGAGAGCGGCGTTTTCGGAACAGTTTCCACGTTTGTTCAGGATCATGTAGATGTTGTTCTGATTGGAGCTGGATTTGCATTCTTAGTATTCCTGATTTTGATCATTATTCTGGCAGTGAAGCTTCACCGCAGAAACCTGGAGCTTGATGATGTCTATGATGAGCTGGATGAGTTGACAAAGAGAAAAGGTCCAGGAAGACCAGACGGACCGGAACAGGGAAGCGACAGCAGCACAGAGACAGATGATCTTCCAAAGATTCAGATGCCGGAAGAGCAGTTTGATGATTTTGAACAGTATGATGATGACTATGAGGACTATGACGAGTCAGAGGAAGAAGAGTTTGAAGACTACGATGACGACTACGAGGACTTTGAGGATGACTACGAAGAGGACGAGGAAGAGTCCGATGATGACAGTGATTATGATTCAGATTACGATGATTTTGAAGAAGATTACGAAGAGGTCAAGCCGTCCAAAAAGTCAAAACGAGGCAAAAAGAACAAAGCAAAGTCTGACGACGATGACGATTTCTCCATGGATTTTATTGATCTGTAGAAAAATAGAGAAAAGACAAAACAGCAGGGTTTTCCCTGCTGTTTTGCTTTTTTTGGAGACTGAAAGTGGGAGAAGAGAGGAAAATTAGTACTTTACAACAGCATAAGAAGATGATAAAATAGTGCCCGTGATACAAAAGTGTAAAAAAATCGGCTAATTGTGCAAAATGGAGGAGAAATATGTGCGGAATAGTTGGATATATTGGAAAAGAGGAGGCGGCGCCGATCCTTCTGGACGGACTGTCAAAACTGGAATACAGAGGATATGATTCGGCAGGAATTGCGGTTTTTGACGGAAATAAAATCAATGTTGTAAAGACAAAAGGAAGACTGAAGGTATTAAATGAGCTTACGCATGGCGGGGCAGCGCTTCCGGGAAAACTGGGAATCGGACATACGCGATGGGCGACCCATGGCTCTCCATCGGATATCAATGCACATCCCCATATGAACATGGAGGAGACGATTGTTGTTGTACACAATGGAATTATTGAAAATTATATCAAGTTGAAAAAGAAGCTGGAAAGCAAAGGATATCAGTTTGTATCTGAGACAGATACAGAAGTCATTGCGCATCTTCTGGATTATTATTACAAAGGCAATCCACTTGAGGCAGTGACAAAGATCATGCATCGTATGGAAGGATCCTATGCCCTTGGTATTATTTTTAAAGATCATCCGAATGAACTCTATGCAGTACGTAAGGACAGCCCGCTGATTGTAGGGCATACAGACGGAGGCAGCATTATAGCATCTGATGTACCGGCGGTATTAAAATATACGAGGGATGTTTATTTTATTGAAAATGAGGAAATCGTCAGACTGACAGAAAACAGCATGGAATTTTTCACTGTAGATGAGGAACCGCTGGAGAAAACCCCGGTTCATATTGAATGGGACGCAAACGCGGCAGAAAAAGGCGGGTATGAGCATTTCATGCTGAAGGAAATGTATGAGCAGCCAAAAGCAATTACAGATACGTTTTCTCCTAGAATCAAAGATGGAAAAATCGATATTGAGGAATTAGGCATGGATGATGAGGAGATCAAGGCCATTCAGAAAATCGTCATCGTAGCCTGTGGCTCTGCGTACCACACGGGAGTCACCAGCAAATATGTATTTGAAGGCATGGCGAGAATTCCGGTGGAAGTCGATCTGGCTTCGGAATTCAGATACAGAGATCCGATTTTGACAGAGGGAACACTGGTCATTGTGATCAGTCAGTCCGGTGAGACGGCCGATTCTCTTGCGGCGCTCCGTGAGGCAAAAGCAAAAGGATGCAAGGTACTTGGTATTGTGAATGTGGTGGGAAGTTCCATTGCAAGGGAGGCCGATAATGTAATGTATACATGGGCAGGACCTGAGATTGCAGTGGCAACTACAAAAGCGTATTCCTGCCAGTTGATTGCACTTTACCTTCTGGCTATGAAATTTGCTTTTGTGAGAGGGAAGATTACAGAGACCGAACTGGAAGAGATGATCGAAGATCTGAAGAAAATCCCGGCTCAGGTGGAGATGCTTCTGAACAACAAAGACAGGATTCAGAAATTTGCCAACCGGTATCTGGCAGCCAGAAGTATCTTCTTTATCGGCAGAGGAATTGATTATGCGATATCCATGGAAGGTTCTCTGAAACTGAAAGAAATTTCCTACATTCACTCAGAGGCTTACGCGGCAGGGGAGCTGAAACACGGGACGATTTCCCTGATTGAAGACGGAACGCTTGTCACGGCTCTGCTGACACAGGAAAATCTGTACAAGAAGATGATCAGCAACATCGAGGAAGTAAAGACAAGGGGAGCTTTCGTGATGGCTGTTACAAACGAAGGACATACCGATATCGAAAAAGCAGCGGATTATGTGATTTACATTCCTAAGACGAACAGATATTTTACAAATTCTCTTGCAATTATTCCGCTTCAGTTGTTTGGATATTATGTGGCAGTCGGACGCGGATGTGATGTAGATAAGCCGCGGAATCTTGCGAAGTCCGTAACGGTGGAATAAAAATAAGGGCTGAATTTCCGTAAAAGGGAATTCAGCTTTTTTTTAGGAATTGATCACAGATTATACACATTTTTTAGATAGACTGTCAATCGGAAAGAAAAGAGAAACCTGATGGAAAGGGGATAAATGTTATGAATCAAGAATATGAATACTATCATCCGGAGCAGAACCCGCCTCAGGGGGGATCTTCTCCATCTGAAAATCCCAAACAGCCGAAAAAAGGGAAGACGTCCGTTGTAGGAAAGGTGGCAGGACTCGCAGTTCTGTTCGGCGTAATCGGCGGACTGACATTTCAGGGAGTCAATTATATATCAGGAAGAATATGGGGGACAGGAGGTTCTCAGGATACTGCCCAGGTGCAGACAGTACAGCCATCCGGAAAGGCAGATGGGGAGCTTCAGGGATCTGAAATCAGTCAGATTGCGGCAAACTCGATGCCTTTTGTTGTTTCCATCCAGAATATGAGTGTACAGCAGGTGCAGGACTTTTTTGGAGGAACGAGAGAACAGACGCAGACAAGCGTGGGGTCCGGAATTATTGTTGGACAGAATCGTTCGGAACTGATGATTGTCACGAATAATCATGTAGTAGAAGGATGTAGGACTTTGACAGTCACATTCAACGATGAAACAAGTGTGGATGCGACTGTTAAGGGAACAGATTCCACAAAGGATCTTGCCGTGGTGGCCGTTCCGATCCGTCAGATCAGCAAGGACACCAGGAACAGTATTAAAGTTGCAGTTCTTGGAGATTCTGACCAGCTTAAGGTTGGAGAAGAAGTCATTGCTATCGGGAACGCTCTCGGATATGGACAGTCCGTCACCAATGGAATTGTCAGTGCCAAAGACCGCGAGATTGAAATGGAAGGATTTGACAGTAAACTGATCCAGACAAACGCAGCGATCAATCCGGGAAACAGCGGCGGTGCCCTTTTGAATAATCAGGGAGAGGTTATCGGTATTAATACAGTAAAAGTGAATAACTCTGCTGTAGAAGGAATGGGATATGCAATCCCGATTTCGGATGTGACAGATGTGATTACCAATCTGATGAATAAGGAGACCAGAACACAGGTGCCGAAATCCCAGCGCGGATATATCGGGATTGAGGGAACCGATGTAGATGCTCAGAGTGCGGAACAGTTCGGTATGCCGGAAGGCGTCTATGTTTCCAGAGTGATGGAAAAAGGAGGCGCGGCGAAAGCCGGCATCACGAAAGGATGCATTATTACCGGTATCGAAGGATCCGGAATCAGCAATATGGAAGGGCTCCAGGAACAGCTGAGTTATTACCGAATCGGTGAGACTGTGAAGCTGACGGTACAGTTTCCGGCCGGACAAGGTGAATATAATGAAAAAGAAGTAGAAGTCACATTGACAGAGCAGTTAAGTTAAGAGACAGGGACACGGGACAAATTCCAGTGTCCCTTTTCGGTGGGAAAATGATGGCTGTACTTGACAAACGGGAAGGAGCATTGTAGTATGATTATATACCGGGACTGGGTATAGGGAAGCTATCATTTCCCGCAGCCAAAACATGTTGAATCACAGGAAAGCCGAGGAGAACAGATGGAAGAAGAGAAAAAGAAACATAGAGAAGGAAAAGAATACCGGGATCTGATCAACAGATTGAGCCGGATTGAAGGACAGGTACGCGGTGTAAAGAAAATGGTGGAGGAGGATCGATACTGCATAGATATCCTTGTTCAGGTCCAGGCTATTCAGGCCGCCTTAAACGGATTTAATAAAACCCTTCTTTCTGAACATATTCATTCGTGTGTAGTGAAGGAGATTCAGGAAGGAAATGTCGAGTGTGTGGATGAGTTGTGCGAAACAATCAAAAAGCTTATGAAATAACAGAGCTGTCATGCAGACGACAGGAAATCGGGAGTGTGTAATCCACACACTCCCGAATTTTTTATACGAAGGTTCAGGCAGCCCGATCCTGTCAGGAGCGGCATGCCGGATTGTCAAATTCCGGGTTGAAGGCATAGAAGTTTTTACTGTCAAGACGATCTGTAACAATACGCAGAGATTCTCCAAACCGCTGATAGTGAACGATCTCACGTTCTCTCAAAAACCGGATTGGAGCGATAATATCCGGATCATGGACGAGCCTGAGAATATTGTCATAAGTGGTGCGGGCCTTCTGCTCTGCTGCCAGATCCTCGTGCAGATCTGTGATCGGATCGCCTTTTGACTGGAATACAGTCGCAGTCCAAGGCATTCCACTTGCAGCCTGAGGCCAGAGGGCGAGTGTATGGTCCACGTAGTAGGGACCGAATCCGGAGCGCTCGATTTCTTCCGGAGTCAGGTCTCTTGTCAACTGGTGCACAATGGCACAGATCATTTCCATATGGGCGAGTTCTTCTGCTCCAAATCCGGATGAAGACGTAGCTGGGCAGTCAGAAACAAGTCTTCAGAAATCAAAGCGGGGTGAAGACCTTTGACGATCAGGTAGTCCTGCTGCCTTGGACGGTGGGAAGAAAGAATTCCGTCCTTTAGCCGGGGAGTGGTACGGCGGTAATTCCAGCGCAGTTTTCCGATATATACGGGATTGTCCAGAATATCATGAATGGAAGAATAGGTAAATGCAGAAGCTTTCCGTGGATGGAAGTCTTCAGAACGGTTGAGCGCGCAGACAATTTCGGCAATCGAACAGAAGTGCTCACAGTACATGGAAAAGATCAGACGGACGGCAGGCGCTTCCTCATTAGGGGCGAGGGTAAAGCCTTTGCGGCCGTCCAGGCGGACCCGGTTATATCCGTAGGGAGCGATATTCCCCACGTATTTCCCTTCCTGGATACTGGCAAGCCTCCCTGACTGCATTCGCCGGTTAATCGTTTTGTATTCTCTCCTGGACATAAACAGACTGAATTCAAAGTATTCCAGATCGAAATCATTTCCGGGTTCATAGATCTTGTAGGGAGTAAGAATGCGGGTTTTGCTGTATTGAAAGGTACGGGTGACGATTCCCTGATCAATGGAGTCCCCCCGCGCAAGACGTTCAATCTCCATGACAAAGACGCCCTCCCAAAGCCCCTGTTCTACTTCGGAGAGAAGACGTTTCATCATGGGACGTCCGGATATGGTATCCCCGGATCCTACTTCACGGTAGATAGTCTGAATGGAAATGGACATGGAGTCTGCAAGGGCTTTTAGAATGGATTCGTGCCTTAGCAGTGTGCCGCCCGGATGGAGGCGTTCCATTTCCAGATCTTTTCTGGATTTTCTAAGATACATACAGTAAGACAAAATAATCCCTCGTTTGAACGTTTTGTAGAAACTTATGAAGCTGCCGGCGCAGATATGAAAAAAGTGCCCGAAAATGAGGAGAGCCGGTACAGTGCGCTGTACCGGCAGATTATGAAAAAGAAAATTGTTTGCTTAGAAAGGTTTCTTGCTTTCTATGTCTTTTAATATACAGGAAGATTATGAAAAAAATATGTTGCTGATTTGAAAAAAAGATGAACAATATGTTACCGGCTTAACTGGTGATATGATGTTCCTGACAGTAGGCGACCAGAATATCAATGAATTCTCCGGCGGACGGTTTGAAAGTCAGAGGATAAGAGGCAATCTGCCCCAAAAGCTCTCTGTTGCCCCGGTCCCAGCAGATGGTTATGACTGTTCGGAGATTTCGCTCCACATTACTTACCGGAGTGTGGTAGTAAGATGCGATGTCAAGATACATCTTTTTTGTGATGGATAACAGATATTCTTCATTGGACAGGGCAAGCAGCACTGCTCTATAAAGATAGTGATACCCTCGGTAAGTAGCGTGGATTCCCAGTCTGTGAATCAGCTGTGACAGATTTTCCATAACTCTCCTTTCTCTTACATTTGAGGAAACGCCACAATGCTTTATTATAATATAGAAAACCATAGATTTTTAAATACGACATTTTTAGACAGAAAGAGACAAAGAAAGACAAAAAATAGAAAGAAAATCGGAGCGGATTCTTCGGTACCGATATCTGTGAGAGTTCCGGTGACTTCTTTGTACGGCATGGTATACCGCTGAGACAGGTAACGCATCGAGGCGGCAAGCTCTCCGTCGGGACCTCCAAACTGACTGATAATGATCTGAGCTGCTTTGGGATCCGGTTTTGCGATTTTTACCGGGAACTGAAGTCTTTTTTCATAATTCCACATAAATCAGCACCCTCCTTCCTGCCACGGCCACGGTTCGTTGATCCAGTCCCAGCGTTCGGAACAGGACTCTGACGCAGTGTCAATGGTCAGCGGTCCGTAAGCGGCGGCATATTCTTTGAGCGCCCGGTTGCGCTGCCGGCTCATCTCGCGGAAATACGCGAGCGCTTCCTGATCGCACGGGTGAGTATCAAGATAGAGATTAACCTCGTCCACCGCAAAGCTGACTTGGTTGATATGATCCATAAGCTGTCGGCGGTTCATCTGGCCTCTGCGGTCGGCCTGACTCCCCATGTTCATCCGGTCGGCCTGGTTCATCTGTTCCCTTTGGTTCATCCGGTTCATCTGGTTCATCTGCGTCTTCCTCCTTTCCCAAGGAACGGTTTATCCAGTTCCCTGAATATAGTTCCGCATTGAAAAGCCTTGCACGGCTCGTAGAGATCCTGCCATCTCTGCCACCTTACATAAGCCATGGCGAGGGGGATGTCGTCGGGGAAGAAATCCCTTGTGTCCGGGCAGCCGTCCATCCGGCGCGGGGACATCTGTGCGGAAGAAGAGGCTGAATGCATCGGACGGCGCATAGAACGCATATTATTGTGACAATCTGCCATAAGGCAACTCCTTTCAGTAGGTTACAACTCACTATTATATTATGGAGATGGAGAGAAGATGTGCAGATGAAAAAATCTGCTTTACATTTCACATTAAATTATATATAATGTATAAGTCAGCGGGGTGTGGCTCAGTTTGGTTAGAGCGCACGGCTGGGGGCCGTGAGGTCGCAGGTTCGAATCCTGTCACCCCGATATAATAGGGCCGGACTTCGATACAGGGAAGTCCGGCTTTTTGCGTATAATGAATTTCGTGATCAACTTTCTGAAAACAATTGACTTTTGTTATATTATGATGTAGAATATAAAATAATAAAAGTTATTATTATTAAAAAGGAGATAAAATATGGAATTGAAAGGATCACAGACAGAAAAAAATTTATTTGAAGCATTCACTGGGGAGTCAAGGGCCAGGAACAAATATCTGTTTTATGCTGAGAAAGCAGGTCAGGAAAATCATCCTGAAATCAAAGAACTTTTTGAGCGTATGGCAAAAAATGAAGGTGTCCACGGAAAACTCCTTTTTCAGAAACTTTACAATGGCATCGGTACCAGCACAGCTAATCTGAAAGACGCAATGGAAGGTGAATATGGCGAGTGGACATCCATGTATCCAGGCTTTGCAAAGACAGCCCGCGAAGAAGGTTTTGAAGATATTGCGACATTGTTTGAGAATATCAGTAAGATCGAAAAAGACCACGAAGGACAGTTTCTCACTGCTCTTACTGATCTTATAAAAGGGCAGAAGGCTTCTTCTTCGGCGGAACAGGGTAAGTCCAGGACTGTTGTGGTCGATGGATACCGCTGTATGTTCTGCGGCGCCTCCTATGAAAGCCGGCCGGATGTATGTGGCGTCTGCGGTGCAATTGGTTCATTTGAAGCTGTTAAAATTCAAAAGCCGTAGAGGTTAAAAGGACAAATGATGTAAGGCTCTTTTGTGATAAAGCCGCAGGAGAGCCTTTTATCATGTAAGACAGAAAACTGTAAAGGCATTTTTGGCTTTATCTACAAAGGATGAGTTGTTTTGGTCATTTTGTTGATCAAGAGTATTATTGGCACTTTGAAAATATTCTATCACATCGTTTTCTGTATAGTTTGTCGTTGGTGGTTGACTTGGTGTGGATGGTGTGGATGGAGTAGGTGTTGGGGTTTGAGGACTGGTTGGTGTTTCGGTTGTTTCTTGACTCGAATCAGGAGTTGGTTCTGTTGTCGCACTTGGAGTATCTGGCGTTGGCGTTGGTACAGTTTCATTATGGTTGCCATTGCTAGCACTTTCTTGTCCTTCACTAGAAGCCGGTAGATCTTTGTTGTTATTGGTTTCACTTTGATTGGTTTCACTATCATTTTTTAATTTGAAACTATTTTGTGGTTGAAGTAGGATAACTGTTGCAATAATTGCAATGACTAAGACGACAATC
>CAJFMZ010000026.1 GCA_904393575.1 uncultured Sellimonas sp.
GAGCGGCCGGTCGGAGGTCTGATTATGATGGAAAATAATCTGGTATCTGCGGATCAGATTCGGACATGGAATGATGCGATTACCGGATTTTCCAAAGAGACTGTCGGGCTGGTTCCGTTTTTGTCTGTGGATGAAGAGGGCGGAACAGTGGCGCGGATTGCAGGAAATGCAGCGTTTGGTATTGAAAATGTCGGGAATATGTCTGAGATCGGTGCGTCCGGAGACAGTCAGGAGGCCTATCAGGCAGGGGTGACGATTGGAACGTACCTGAAGGATCTGGGATTTAATATGGATTTTGCTCCGGTGGCGGATGTCTGGACGAATCCGGAAAATACCGTTTTGCAGTACAGGTCTTTTGGATCTGATCCGAAAGTGGTTTCGGAGATGGTGTCCGAGGCTGTCAAAGGGTTTCACAGCCAGGGGATCTGCACGACAGTCAAGCATTTTCCGGGACACGGAGGGACAAGCGGAGATTCTCATGAGGGCAGTGTATTTTTGAACAGTACGAAAGAGGAGCTGGAAGCCTGCGAGTTCCTGCCATTCCAGGCGGCGATCGAGGAGGGAACGGAGTTTGTGATGGTAGGGCACATTTCTCTGCCAAATATTCTAAATGACAATACTCCGGCATCTCTGTCCGAGGAAGTGGTGACAGAGATGCTCCGCGAGGATCTTGGATTTGATGGAATCGTGATTACAGATGCCATGAATATGGGAGCGATTGCGGACAATTATACATCGGCGGAAGCAGCTGTGCAGGCCGTGCAGGCGGGAGTCGATATGATTTTGATGCCTCAGGATTTTGAGGATGCCTACCAGGGAATTTTGAGTGCGGTGAATTCCGGTACGATATCCGAGGATCGGATCGATGAGTCGGTAAGGCGGATTCTGGAAGTGAAGATGGATGAGTCAGGAGAGAGTGCGTCATGATAACAAGTACGGCAAACCAGAAAGTGAAAAGGATATTGAAGCTTCAGAAAAAGGCGAAAGCGAGAAATGAAGAAGGTGTATTTCTTGTGGAAGGAATCCGGATGATGAGGGAAGCGCCTGAGGATAGAATAAAGGAGCTGTATGTTTCGGAATCGTTTCTCCAGAAGAATCCGGACATGCCGGAAGCTTTGAAAGGGAGAGCAGAGACAGTGAGTGACCCGGTATTTGCCCATATGTCGGATACCAGGACGCCCCAGGGGATCCTTGGAGTCATCAAGCGGAGCTCCTGTGTTATGGAAGAGCTGTTTGCGGGCGAAACAGTTCCGTTTCTGATGGTGCTGGATCATGTGCAGGATCCGGGAAATCTGGGGACAATTCTCAGGACAGCGGAAGGCGCCGGGGTGACTGGAGTGATTCTTGGCGGTGACTGTGCGGATCTGTATCAGCCGAAGGTGATCCGTTCTACCATGGGATCGATTTACCGGATGCGGACGGTCTGTGTGGATCATACGATTGAGGCGGTCCGTGTGTTGAAGGCCCATGGGATCCATACCTATGCGGCCCATCTGGATGACAGTCATTTTTATGATGAGGAGGATTATAGACAACCAACGGCGTTTCTTATCGGAAATGAAGGAAACGGACTGCCGGAGGAGATTTGTGCCGAGGCTGAGCATAAGATCAAAATTCCAATGCATGGACAGGTAGAGTCCTTAAATGCGGCGATGGCAGCGGGAATTCTCATGTATGAAGCATGCAGACAGAGGAGAAAGTAGAGCTTTTGGAAAAAGAGGACTGGCGGGTGACAACGTGAAGTATAAAATTGCGGTATGCGATGATGTGGAAGCAGAAAGACAGTATATAGCCGGAATGGTGAAGCAGTGGGCAGAGGAAAACGGCTGTCCGGTTTCTCTCCGGGAATTTTCTTCCGCGGAAAGTTTTTTGTTCGACTATGAAGAGGAGCAGGACTATGATGTCCTGCTCCTTGATATTGAAATGGGAGATATGGACGGTGCGTCCTCTTCCGAGGCGGGCTTATGACGGTGTTAACCGGGCAATTATCGAGAGGATGTAAGAAATGAAGTTTTTTTTAAAGAATATGGACAGGGAAATTGAAGCATATCAGCAGGAAACAGCAGCGGCACACTATGAGGAAGTAGAGCATATGTACCGCAGGATGAGGGGGTGGATGCATGATTACCGGAATCATATCCAGACGATGAAGGCGTATGCGGCGAATGGTGACCTGGAGGCGGTTGTGCGGTATCTGGATACCGGTATGAGGAATACATTCGGATCTTTGCGGTGGTGTTTCAGGATTTCCGCCTGTTTGGCATGACCCTTGGAGAAAATGTGGCTGGAAGCAGCCGATATGAAAAAAACAGAGCGTGGGACTGTCTGGAAAAAGCGGGATTTTCAGAGCGGGCAGCCAAAATGGATCAGGGACTTGAGACGTATCTGTATCGGGAACTGGAGGAAGATGGCGTGGAAATTTCCGGAGGAGAAGCCCAGAAGATTGCAATGGCAAGAGCACTCTATCAGGATGCGCAGTTTTTGATCCTGGACGAGCCGACGGCGGCGCTGGATCCCATTGCGGAAGCAGAGGTCTACAGAAAATTTGATGAGATCGCCGGACAGAAAACAACGGTCTATATCAGCCACAGACTGGCCTCGTGCAGGTTCTGTGACCGGATAGCGGTTTTTCATGAGGGAAAGGTCGTTCAGATGGGAACCCATGAAGAACTGAAGGCGGATCGCAGCGGAAAATACTATGAGCTCTGGAACGCCCAGGCAAAGTATTACAGGGAAGCAGGAGCAGACAAAAATGTATTGACAATGTAAATACAGAAAAGGTAAAATAGAATCCGGGAGGTGCAGAACAATGGCGAAGACATTTTTACAGGTAAGGACAGAAGAAAGAGACAAAGAGCAGGCAAGCGTTATCCTGGAAGAACTCGGTACGAATCTGTCCTCTGTAGTGAATATGCTGTTGAAACAGATCATTATGACAAAAAGCATTCCGTTTGAAGTAAAGATGCCGCAGGCATACACAGAGCAGGAGAAAATGGCGGAGGTTCAGGCGTCCATGGAGATGGAACATCTGACTTTGACAGAGGAAGATCTTAAGCTGCTCGGACAGTACCGGAAAGCGGCGGACAAAGACAAATTCAGGGAGAAGATCCTGGCAGAATATACGGAGGCATAAATGAGCGATACGATTTACTGTTATCCGGATTCGGACGTACTGATCAATAAGATGGACATCCGGGATCAGGCGAAGCTTGAGGAGGCTGAGAGAAGGCTGACCATGTTCCGCATGAGTGATCTTCTGGATGTTCCGGTCAAGGGTGATTTCGATCTGAAACATCTTCAGAGTATACACAGATACCTGTTTCAGGATCTCTATTCCTGGGCAGGGGAGATCCGTACGGTTGATATTTCCAAATCGGCCGTTTTTTGCAAAGCACGTTTTATTGAAACCCAGGCAGATGAGCTGTTCCGGGCATTGAAAGAAGAACATGATCTTGCCGGACTTCCAAAAGAGCAGCTGATCCGGAGGCTGGCCTATTATTTTTCGGAAATTAATGCGCTGCATCCTTTCCGGGAAGGGAACGGAAGAACTCAAAGAGAGTTTATCCGAGAACTTGCCTTGAAAAGAGGATGTGTGATTCGGTTTGCGCGGATTTCCAGAGAGGAAATGATGGAAGCAAGCAGGGAATCGTTTCTTTGCAGATATGAAAAGATGGAAGAGCTGTTCCGAAAGGCAGTGCAGTAGTGTCGTATGTAGAACAGATCAGGGAATCCGGCGGGGAGAACGGTGCTCCTCTGCCGGATCTTTTTGTTTCTAAAAGTTTTTCAACTGTTTGGAAAGGTATAAAATGAGATCGTCATCATTACAGCAGTCGGTATACGGCTCGCAGATCCGGTCCCTGTACCAGACACCGCTTCCGTCCGGGAGATAGCCCCGTTTGATGTACATTCTCTGAGCAGCTCCGTAACCGCTGTGGAGACCTACGCCAAGATAGACAATATCAGCAAACCCGCCTGCGATCTGTTCGGCGGTATCCATTAAAAGCGTGCCGATGCCGCATTTCATATTTTCCCGCATCTACATGATCGCCCTGAAGACGTTCCTCGTCAGCAAGCGCAGCTGCATCACCCGGCTCCAGATTTCGAATCCGGATTGTTCCATCATCATAATAAATCACATGATCCCTCCTCGTTGACTGATAATAAAATCTTATCATAAGATTGTGATTATATCACTAAAAATTCTGAAAAAATATGTTATAATACCTGAAAAGAAGGACAATAGAAGAGGAGGCGTATGTTATGAAACTGAAGGATAAAGTGGCGATCATTACAGGAGGAAGCCGTGGAATCGGGTTTGCGACGGTCAAAAAATTTCTGGAAGAAGGGGCAAAGGTGATTTTGACGGCCAGCAGAAAAGAAACGGCAGAAAAGGCCGTGGCCCGGATTCAGGAGGAGATGCCGGGGGCTTCGGTTGAGGCAGTCTGGCCGGATTTGTCCAGTCTGGAATCAGTCCGGACAGCATTCCGAGCGGTGTATGAAAAATATGGACGGATCGACATTCTGGTCAACAATGCGGGAATGTCTGACAGCGCACCATTTACACAATACACGGAAGAATTATTTGATCAGGTGATGGATCTGAATGTGAAAGGTGTCTTTCATGCATCCAGAGCAGTGGTGGAGTATATGGAAACACAGGGAGAAGGAGTGATTCTTTCTACTTCCTCGATGGTAAGCATTTCCGGACAGGCTGCCGGAGTAGCGTACCCGGCTTCCAAATTTGCGGTGAATGGAATGACCATTTCTCTAGCAAGAGAGCTGGGACCGAAAGGAATCCGCGTCAATGCGGTGGCACCGGGCATCACGGAGACCGATATGATGCGGGCAGTGCCAAAGGAAGTCATCGATCCACTGATTGCACAGATTCCACTGCGCCGCCTGGGGCAGCCGGAAGACATTGCAAATGCATTCGCATTTCTCGCTTCGGATGAAGCCTCTTATATTACCGGTGTGATTCTCAGCGTAGACGGGATGAGCAGGGCATAGAAAAGAAGAAGGAAAACGGCAGCGGCCGGCGGAACTATCCCGCCGGCCGTTTTAGTTTCTGCTGCGGAAGCGGCGGCAATATGAAAGAAGGAAAAAAGGCTGGATTTTTTTGGCTTCAGGGCTTATACTAAAAACAGTAACCGTTACTTTTACTGATGAAAACGGAGGTAGAGAATGAAAACATTAAAACTAAGGGAGAATTTTTACTGGACCGGGATTGTAGATGCCGATCTTCGGGTATTTGACATCATTATGTATACGGAGTTTGGTACAACATACAATTCCTATGTTTTGAAAACAGGGGACAAGACCATCCTCTTTGAGACGGCAAAGGCAAAATTTTTCGATGAGTACCTGGAAAAGCTCAAAGAGATCGTTGATGTGGAACACATTGATTACCTTGTAGTAGAGCATACGGAACCGGACCATGCGGGTAGTGTGGAGCGCCTTTTGGATCTGAATCCGGGCATGAAGATTATTGCCACAGGCTGTGCGCTTGGCTTCTTAAAAGAGATTGTAAACCGTGACTTTACCGGAATCCCGGCAAGGGACAATATGACGATGAAAATCGGAGACCGTACACTGCGTTTCCTCTTCGTGCCGAATCTGCACTGGCCGGATACGATGTACACCTACATTGAGGAAGAGCAGATCCTCGTAACGTGCGATTCTTTTGGATCTCATTACGGCTTTGAGGACGTCCTGTTAAGCAAAGTAACAGACTGGGACGGATACATGAGAGCCACGAAATATTACTACGATAATATCATTGGACCATTTAAGCCGTTTATGCTGAAAGCACTGGAACGGGTGCGCAAGCTGGATATTTCCATGATCTGCACCGGACACGGCCCGGTCATTGACGATAAAATCGACTTCATTCTGAATACCTACGAGGAATGGAGCACCGTAGTCAATCCAAACAAGAAAAAAACCGTTATCATGCCTTATGTCAGTGCTTACGGCTATACAAAATCCCTGGCGGAAAAAATTGCGGAAGGAATTCAGGCAAGCGGAGATATTGACGTACGGGCTTATGACATGGTAGAGGCAGATCAGGCAAAAGTGCTGGAAGAACTTGGATTTGCAGACGGAATTCTGTTCGGCTCACCGACGATCGTGGGCGAAGCACTGAAACCAATCTGGGATCTGACCACCTCCATTTTTGCAGGAACTCATGGAGGGAAACTGGCAAGCGCATTCGGAAGCTACGGATGGAGCGGCGAAGCAGTACCGCATCTGATCGAAAGATTGAAACAATTAAACATGAAAGTCACAGAAGGATTCCGCGTCCGGTTCAAGCCAGACGAAAACCAGCTTCAGGATGCGTTCGATTATGGATTTAATTTCGGATGCCTGCTCCAGGAAAAAGAAAATCCAAAGAAAAGCAAAGGCGCAAGGACTCTTGTAAAATGTCTCGTCTGCGGGGCAATTTTCGATTCCTCCATTGATATCTGCCCGGTCTGCGGTGTGGGTCGGGAGAACTTTGTAGAAGTAGAGGCAGAGGAAACCGAATTTTCCAACGATACCAAAAACTTTTACGTGATCCTCGGAAACGGAGCCGCTGGACACTACGCGGCAGAAGCTATCCGGAAACGAGATACCACTGGTACGATTATTATGATCTCCAATGAACCATACCGGACCTACAACCGTCCGATGCTCACCAAATCCATTATGGCCGGGCTGAGTGCGGAACAGATTGCGGTAGAAGAGGAAGCATGGTATGAAGAAAACAAAATCTACCAGATTCTCGGCCATGAAGTAACCAAAATCGACCCGAAGGCAAAAGAAGTCTATCTGGATGACGGAAATAAATACCATTACACCAAGCTGATTTACGCATTAGGATCCGAATGCTTCATTCCGCCGATTCAAGGAGCTGACAAAGATGGCGTCATTGCAATCCGCCGGCTTGCCGATACCCAGAAAGTGGAAGAAAAATTAAAAACGACCAGGCATGCGGTTGTAATCGGAGGAGGCGTTCTCGGACTGGAAGCCGCATGGGAACTTAAAAAATCCAGATGCGAGGTAACCGTACTTGAGCTGGCTCCGGTCCTGATGGGACGACAGCTCGATAAAACAGCAGGAGATATGCTCAAAAAGATCAGCGAAGCACAGGGAATCAAGATTCACACCGGCGTCCAGATCGAAGCCATTGAAGGAAAAGATACACCGGAAGGAGTACGACTCTCAGACGGAACTGTCATTCCGGCAGAACTCGTCATCATATCCTGCGGCGTAAGAGCCAACACAGCACTCGCAAAAGAAGCAGGAATCGAGACAGACCGGGCAGTCATTGTCAACGAAAAAATGGAAACCAGCATCCCGGATATCTACGCATGCGGAGACTGCGCACAATACGAAGGAATCAACTACGCAATCTGGCCGCAGGCAGTGGAAGAAGGAAAAGTAGCCGGCGCCCAGGCAGCAGGAGACGATAACACTTATCAGACCGTACCGGCAGCATTAAGCTTCCACGGCATGAACACAGCCCTCTTTGCGGCAGGAGACAACGGACAAAATCCAAATCTCATTTACAAAACCGTAGAATACAAAGACGAAGGCAAAAAACAGTATCAAAAATATTCCTTCCTCAATAACCGCCTCTGCGGCGTCATTCTCATCGGCGACACAAGCCGCATGGCAGAAATGACCGAAGCACTCCAACACCACAAACAATATAAAGATGTGATTAAATAATACTTGAACATATTTGGGGACGTGTACCGATGCATCGGTACACGTCCCCAAAAAAATAACCAAAAATTCATCAGATCAGGTGCTTTTTTTTGAATATTATGACACATAGGATGATAATGATAATGCAGAGTATGACAACGCCTCCGTAGCCGTGGTCGAGTCCTGGCATATTTTTGAAATTCATTCCGAACCATCCCGTGATGAGGGTGAGGGGGAAGAAGATGGTGGATATAACGGTCAAAAACTGCATGTTGTTGTTCTGGCGGGTATCGATCTGGGACTGGTAAGCTTCTTTGATCTGCTGTGCGTAATCCAGCAGATGGTTTGTTTTGCTCATCAGGCGGTCGGCGCGGTCGCCGATCGTTCCGAAATATTTGAGGTGTTTTTTGATGAAAAACCCGTTTTCGTTTTCTTCGAGAGCCCGACCGAGATCCATGATTTCGTCGTAATAGCTGCGGAATGTGAGAAGTTCGCGCCGCAGTGGGATCAGTTCGTGCTGAAAGTTCTTTACTTTTTCCTGCATGACATCTTCTTCCATCTGGAACAGCCTTTTTTCATAATTGCTTAGTATCTCTGGATCCAGGCTGATGAATTCAGAGATATAGTTATAGATGAACCGTTCTTTTGTTTCTCCCTGGTGTGCCTTCTTCTGCTGGATTCTGTAGATCAGCCGTTCGGAAAATCCGTCGTCATCTACGATTACGATATTCTGTCGGTTGACAAAGAGGTAAATGTGGTATCTGCTGCCAAGGACGTCTGTCAGTTTAGGAATGCAGAAAGTGCTGACTAGGCATTCCTGCTGGGTTTCCAGTTTGCAGAACCGGATTTTGGACAGGGAGATTTCGTTTTCGTATATGATATTTGCCTGTTCCAGAATATCTGGTGCGTGCCTGGAGTCTGTTACAAAAATTGCAGGCTCCCTCTCGATTTCCCATTCGGAGAATGGGATTGGAAGGAGCTGTTCGCCGTATTGATAAATCATAAGATCACCTGTATTCACTGTTTTTTTTGTTTGATTATAGAAGTAAATTGTAAACAAAGTACGAACATGATGTTAGATCTGTGTAAATGGTTCCGCATCCTGTTCCGGCTGCGGCCGGTGGTTCCGGTCGGCCATGGCCTTGATGGAAGAGGCATATTCGGAAGGGGTCATTCCGGTCACCTTTTTAAACTGTCTGGAAAAATAGTGGATGGAGGTGTAGCCAAGCTTTTCTGAAATCTGTGTAAAATTCATCTGCTCGGTCCGGATCAGTTCCTTGGCTGCTTCGATTTTCATATTGGAAAAGTACTCAATGATGCCAAGACCGGATTTTTTGCTGAATATTTTCTGAAGCTGGGATCTGCCGATCAGATTGTCTTTGCAGATCTGTTCGATGGTGATCCTTCCAGAAAGATGCTGCCCAAGATAGGAGACTACCCGGTTGAAGACTTCGGTATCAATATTTTCTTTCATTGTTTTGTCCGGCTTTTCTGTTTTTTGAGTAATAGAGGAAATATCAGAGTATTTCCGGTAAAAGTAAATGATCAGTTCTTCCAGATAGAGCTGAATCAACTGCCCGGATGCCGGAGGAAGAGATGTCCTTGTCCGGAGAACCGTCTGGTATGGGTCGTCAAGCCGCCCATCCAGAAACCGTCCGGCTTCCATGATGATTCTGGCCAGGAGACTTCTGGCAAAGTCATCCGTCCTTAAAATCTTTTTCCGGAAAAAATTCATCATCGGGCTTTTGGAAGAGAAGGAGATGACAATCAGGTTCGGAGCAATGCTTCCGTTTGCTTTGACCCAGTGAAACTCATTAGGTTCATGAAAAGCGATATCTCCTTTCTTCAATGTATGAATCTGATTTCCGGCGCCGATCGTGACTTCTCCTTTGTCTACACATACAAATTCCCAGAAATCATGGGATTCTCCGGGAAAGGAGAAAGTGCTCATGTATTCAAAATAATGAAGGGAAAATAACTGATCGATGTGCAGTTCTTTCCGGAAAGGAATTCCTTTATACGTCATCGTACGTTCACCTTTCTTTATCTTATTGTGTGCGCAATATTTCTATCTTCATCATAGCTTATTCCATCGTGGGTGTCAAAGCAAAAATGCAGATTGTACAAATGAAATCAAATATAAGACAAAGATTTTTTTGCAATTTTATCATACAATGAAAGCAGAAACAAAAATCGTGCAAAGGGACAAAAAGTTCTGAAAAATTAAAGGAGGACGCAGATATGAAAAAACCAGTTTTAGTGATTATGGCAGCAGGAATGGGAAGCAGATATGGCGGATTAAAGCAGATCGATCCTGTTGATAAAGAAGGTCATATTATTATGGATTTCTCTATCTTTGACGCAAAGCGTGCAGGATTTGAGAAGGTCGTATTTATCATCAAAAAAGAAAATGAGGCGGACTTTAAGGAAGCAGTAGGAAAGAGAATGGAACAGATCATGGATGTTGCCTATGTATTCCAGGATCTCAACAATATTCCGGAAGGATTTGAAGTGCCGGAAGGCCGTGTGAAACCTTGGGGTACCGCACATGCTGTATTGAGTGCAATCGATGAAGTGGATGGACCATTTGCGGTAATCAATGCAGATGACTACTATGGACGCCATGCATTTGAAGTGATCTACAATTATCTGACTACCCATGAAGATGATGACAAATATCGTTATACGATGGTAGGATACCGCCTGAAAAATACAGTGACAGACAACGGTCATGTGGCAAGAGGAATCTGTGAACTCAACGAAAAGAAACAGCTTGTCGCAATTAATGAGAGAACACGGATTGAAAAGAGAGACGGCGGAATCGCATATTCTGAAGATGACGGCCAGACATGGGTATCTGTTGACCCGGACACTCTGGTATCCATGAATATGTGGGGATTCACAAGAAGCATTCTGGATGAAATTAAAGCAGGTTTCCCGGCATTCCTGGAACAGGGACTGAAAGAAAATCCGCTGAAATGTGAATACTTCCTTCCGGCTGTAGTAAGCAAACTGCTGGGAGAGGACCGTGCGACAGTGAAGGTCCTGGAGTCTGAGGACAAGTGGTATGGCGTAACATACAAAGAAGATAAGCCGGTTGTCGTGGCTGCCATTCAGGCACTGAAAGATGCGGGCGTATATCCGCAGAAATTATGGGAGGATAAATAGAGATGGCGCGTGTAAATAAAGTACAGATCGACGAAGCGATTGCGAATTTTCAGTATGAGGGAATGCTGGTGGATGAAAGACCGTACGGAAACGGACATATCAACGATACATTCCTTCTGACATTTGAGATTGCAGAGATGGGACGGATTAAAGTGATTCTTCAGAGAATGAATAAAGAAGTATTCACCAATCCGGTGGAGCTGATGGAAAACATTATCGGCGTCACATCCTATCTGAGAAAGAAGATCATTGAAAACGGAGGAGATCCGGACCGGGAAACATTGAATGTGATTCCGGCCGTGGACGGCAAACCGTACTTTATTGATTACAAGGGCGAATACTGGCGTTCCTATAAATTCATTACGGATGCATCCAGTTACGATCAGGTGGAAAAACCGGAAGATTTTTATCAGAGCGCATATGCATTCGGAAACTTCCAGAGACTTCTGGCGGATTATCCGGCAGACAGCCTGCATGAGACGATCAAAGGATTCCACGATACAAAAGCAAGATTTGAGACATTTAAAAGAGCTGTAGCAGCCGATGTGTGCGGACGCGCTAAATATGTACAGGATGAAATCAATTTTGTACTGGAGCACGAGGATGTGGCCAATGTCTTTGGCGAACTCCTGGCAAAAGGAGAAATCCCGCTGCGTGTTACTCATAATGACACCAAGTTGAATAATGTCATGATCGACAATCTGACCGGCAAAGGAATCTGTGTAATCGACCTGGATACGGTAATGCCAGGACTTGCAATGCACGATTTCGGCGATTCTATCCGCTTTGGAGCAAGTACAGCCGCAGAAGATGAACAGGATCTGAGCAAGGTATCCTGTGATATGAATCTTTTTGATGTTTATGTAAACGGATATCTGGAAGGATGCGGCGGCAAACTGACTCCGAAGGAAGTGGAACTGCTGCCAATGGGAGCAAAAGTGATGACTTTTGAATGTGGAATGCGGTTCCTGACAGACTATCTGGAAGGGGACCATTATTTCAAAATTCACAGAGAGCATCACAATCTGGACAGATGCCGGACACAGTTTACACTTGTAAAAGACATGGAAGCCAAATGGGATACAATGAATGAAATTGTGAAAAAGTATCAAAAGTAGTCTGAAATGTGATATAATCAACCTGATAATAAGAAAAGCATCAGTCTATCAAGGAGGAAATGGCATGTCTATTTTAGTAACAGGAGGAGCAGGCTTTATCGGAAGCCATACTTGTGTGGAGCTTTTAAATGCAGGATATGAAGTGGTTGTTGTGGACAATCTGTACAATGCTTCAAAAGAGTCTTTAAAGAGAGTGGAAGAAATCACGGGAAAAAGCGTGAAATTCTACGAGGCAGATATCCGCGATAAGGAAGCGATGAATGAAATTTTCGAAAAAGAAGATGGAATTGAATCTGTAATCCACTTTGCTGGACTCAAAGCAGTCGGTGAATCTGTTGTAAAGCCGCTTGAATATTATGAAAATAACATTGCAGGTACTTTGGTGCTGTGCGATGTGATGAGAAACCATGGAGTGAAAAATATCATTTTCAGCTCTTCGGCAACTGTGTACGGAGATCCGGCGTTCGTTCCGATCACAGAGGAATGTCCAAAAGGAACCTGTACAAATCCATATGGATGGACCAAATGGATGCTGGAACAGATTCTGACAGATCTGCATACAGCAGACGAAGAGTGGAATGTCATCCTGCTTCGTTACTTTAACCCGATCGGAGCGCACAAGAGCGGAAAAATCGGAGAAGATCCAAAGGGCATCCCGAACAATCTGATCCCGTATATCACACAGGTTGCCATTGGTAAATTAGAAAAACTCGGCGTGTTCGGAAACGACTACGATACCCCGGACGGAACCGGAGTACGCGATTACATCCATGTGGTTGACCTGGCTGTCGGACATGTACGTGCCGTAGAAAAGCTGAAAGAAAAACCAGGCGTTGCAATTTACAATCTGGGAACCGGAAAAGGATACTCTGTTCTTGACATGGTAAAAGCATTCAGCAAAGCATGTGGAAAGGAAATTCCATATGAGATCAAGCCGCGTCGTGCAGGCGATATTGCAACCTGCTACTGCGATGCTACCAAGGCGAAAAACGAACTGCACTGGGTGGCAGAACGCGGACTGGAAGAAATGTGCGAAGATTCCTGGAGATGGCAGAGCCAGAATCCGGATGGATATGGAGATAAATAAGAAGAGAAATATCAGGAGGAGGCTTAAATGCCTCCTCCTAAATCATCTCTTTGAAGCGACCGGCTGATACCCTTAACCGAGGAGGAATACTCCAGAGGTGACATCCCGGTTGCTTTTTTAAATTGTTTAGAAAAATACTGCAAGGAACTGTAGGAGAGAAAATACGCGATTTCCGTGAAATTCATGGTACCGTCACGGATAATATCCTTGGCGCGTTCAATTTTCATGTTATTGAAGTATTCAATCACACCACAGCCTTTTTCTTTGTGGAACAAAGACTGAAGCGCTGATCTGCTGAGGGAATGCGCCTCGCAGATGTCGGCAATCGTCAACTGTTCGCAGATATGGTATTCCAAATATTCGATAATTTTTTCAATACGGTTAGATCGGTTGGATGCATGATCAACACCGATTTTGGCCATTTCCTTAGGCATAACATCATTTTCGCCATTGTGATTTCGGATCAGCGTAATTAAAAAAAGCTCCAGATACAACAGAATCAGCTGTTGAGAGCCGAAAGCCAGGTCCGTGCGAAGTTTTACCTGCTCTACGGAAGGAAGATTCAAAGGGGTACTGAATGTTTCGCGTGCTAATTGAATTAAATGAGAAATCAATGTACGCTCTTCCATTGTTAAAGTGCAATTTTTCTTTTGAAAAAGAGTCATTGCCGGAGAATGTGAAATAAAGGAAACCGCTACAAGATTTGGGGATTTGCTTCCGATCGACTGAATTGCATGGAATTCATTTGGCTGGTGGAAGACAATATCACCGGCATTTAGATGGAGATAATCATCTCCGGAACGGATCAGGACACTTCCTTTATCTACATACATAAATTCCCAGAAATCGTGGGATTCTCCATAGAAGACAAAATCTTTCATATACTCAAAATAATGAATTGTAATGATAGAGTTAATAATAATGTCCCTTTTCAGATGGGTTTTTACATAAGTCATCTGTCATCCCTCCCTGGGCTTATTGTAGCAGAGGGCGGATAATAAAACAAGAAAATCAGTTGATTTGATAAGCTGTTTTGGTAAAAACCGTGTATAATGAAAGTCAAGTATAAAAGTTTGATGTACAAAAGCACCAAAAGGAGGAAAATGAAATGAAACTGGAAAAGAGCGGTACCATTCTTCATTTTGATGAGAATACCCTTTCCTTTTCTATGGAACGTGATCAGGAATTATGGAGATGGGCAGAGAACTACGTTCCAAAAATGATCTGCAAAGAGGGAGAATTTTATTTCCGGGATGCGCAGGAAATTTCTCATGAAATATATCATTTCGGCACTGGATCAGGGATTCTCAGTCATTTTAAGGGATTTAAAAAAGAGAACGAAACAGTTCCGTATGAATTTGAAACACTGGTATGGATTGAAGAGGTCAGCGGTGATATATTCTTTGAATGGATCCCTGTGGCAGAGGAGGGACTTCACGTTCAGAAAGTTTTCTGGCCGGGCGAAATGTCGTTTGAAGAAGAGAAGGACTCCTGGTATACACTTCTGAACCAGGAGCAGGGAATGCTGATTCCAAATACATGGAAAGAAGAGTTAAAACCGATTATTTTTGAAGGCTTTTTTGAAACTGCGGGAGGATATATGCCGTGGTTTGGACAGGTGCGTGAGCGCGCAGGATATATTGCAATCTGCGTGACTCCGTGGAATGCAGGATATCAGGCTGAGCACCCGGCAGGTGGCCCATATACACATGTTGGAATTCGATTTGAGCCAAGTCTCGGAAAAATGGAATACCGGAGGATTGTAAAATATACATTGCTGTCTGACTGTGATTACAATGATATTTGTAAAGTGTACCGGTCCTATGTCAATGAGCAGGGAAGGCTGCGTACACTGGAAGAAAAGGCTGCAAGAAATCCGTCTGTGAATGATCTGATCGGATGTGCGTTTGTGCATCAGGGGATCAAAACAGAGGTACAGCCAAACTCGGATTTCTTTGATCCGGAGAACCCGGAAAAGAATAACCATCTGACCACATTTGCAGAGAGAGAGAAGGGGATTCGTCATCTTCATGAGATGGGTGTAAAAAAACTGTATCTGCATTTGGACGGATGGGCACAGCCGGGATATGACAACAATCATCCGGATTATTTGCCGGCATGTCAGGAGGCAGGCGGATGGGAAGGAATGAAATCCCTTTGCGATACTATGCATGAATGCGGATATATGTTTGGAATTCATGATCAGTACCGTGATTATTATCTTACGGCGGAAAGTTTTGATGAGAATTTTGCATGTCGCCTTCCGGACGGAAGTATTCCGAAGCATCAAAGATGGGCGGGAGGACCGCAGTCTTATCTTTGTGCAACACAGGCACCGTACTATGTGAAACGAAACTTTGAGGAAATCAAGAAAAATGGTATCGAGCTTGATGGTGCATATCTGGATGTATTCACATGTAACGAAGGAGACGAGTGTGATAATCCGATGCACCGTATGACAAGAAGAGAATGTTATGAGTTCAGGGGAAAATGCTTTGAGTATTTACTGAGCAGGGGTATTCTTGTCAGTTCCGAAGAAGTAAGTGACTGGGCGGTACCAAGTCTTATCTTCTGTCATTATGCGCCATATGATTTTATGCTTAGAAAGCCTGGAGAGGCGAAACAGGGAATTCCGGTACCGCTTTACAATCTGGTTTATCATGACTGTGTCATTGAACCATGGATGATGGATAAGGTAAGCGAAGAGGAAGATTACATGCTTTATGCGTTGTTAAACGGTGGAGCACCTTATCTGATCAGAGATGCTGCATATCCGAATTTCGACGGGGGATTTGAAGTAGAAGTGAAATTAAAACTGGAAGAAGATATTCAAAGATGTAAAGTTGTATCAGATCTTCACGAAAAAGTTGCAAAATGCGAAATGGTACGCCACGAGATGATCGATGGAAATCCAATGATTCAAAGAACAACATTTTCAGACGGAACTCAGGTTACGGTGGATTTTGAAAAACAGACTTATGAGATTCAGTAGGGTTCGTTGTAGAATTCTATGAACAGAACTCAAAAGTGCCTTTTCTCTAATGGAGAGAAAAGGCACTTTTTTGTGGTAAAGCAAAAAAACAAAAAGAAAAATCGTATGTCACTATGCCTATATAAAAATGTTTAAAGCAAAAAAGCATTATGCAATATGACAAATCAAAGACAATATGACAAGAGATGAGGATAATTGTAAAAGCTTTTATGCATAAAAAAATATATAATTAAGTAAATCGATCGTTGAAAATTACAATATATTAAGGAAGAAAGGAAGAACCATGAGTAATAAGATCACAATTGCTATGGCAGGGTTGGGAAGTCGTGGAAAAGACACTTATGCACAGGCAGTTAAAAAATTTCCGGAGAAGATGGAAATTGTAGCAATTGCCGATATTGATCCTGCAAAGGTAAAGGAAGTAGCAGAAGAGTTCCATATCCCGCAGGAAAGGTGTTTTACAAGTGCGGAAGAGCTGATTGCTCAGGACAAGCTTGCTGATGTGATGTTCATTACAACACAAGATCAGCAGCATGTAAGACAGGCTATACCGGCATTGAGAAAAGGATATCATCTGCTTCTTGAAAAACCGATTTCACCAGATCTTGATGAATGCAGAGAATTGGTAAAAGTAGCAAAAGAATGTAACAGACAGGTTATTGTATGCCATGTGCTTCGATATACACCGATCTATTCTAAAGTAAAAGAAGTGATTGATTCGGGTGTAGCTGGTGATATTGTTTCTGTTATGTCTATTGAAAACGTAGGATACTGGCATCAGGCCCATAGTTTTGTCAGAGGAAACTGGAGAAATTCCAATACTACAAGTCCTATGATTTTGCAGAAGTGCTGCCATGATATGGATTTACTGTTGTGGCTGACGGGAAAGACATGTGAGTCTGTATCTTCATTTGGGGATACATATTTATTTAAAGAAGAGTGTGCTCCGGAAGGTGCAGCTCATCGCTGCATGGACGGATGCAAAGTAAAAGACAATTGTCCGTACGATGCGGAGAAGATTTATCTGAAACATCCTAAAATCGGTGTTGAAAACGGTTATACGGAATGGCCGGTAAATGTTTTGACACTGCATCCTACAGTGGAAAGTGTGACAGAGGCGATCAAGACAGGACCGTATGGACGGTGTGTATACTACTGTGATAATAATGTAGTAGATCATCAGGTAGTAAATTTAAAAATGACAGATGGGTCAACCATCAGCCATACAATGTGTGGATTCACAGGAACGGGCAGCCGTTATGCAAAATTCATGGGAACGAAAGGCGAGATTATTGCAGATATGACAGCCAATACGATTCAGATTACACCATTTGGAAAAGAGACGGAGACAATCGATGTAAATAAAATTGCTACAGATTTCTCTGGACACGGGGGCGGAGACGTCAGAATGGTAGAAGAATTTATTGATATGTTGCTCGAAGGGAAAGGACCTTCCGGAAGAACTACAACAGTAGAGCAGTCTGTAGAAAGCCATTATTGTGCGCTGGCGGCGGAAGAGTCAAGATTGAGCGGCGGAAAAGTGGTTGAACTGAATAAATACAGAAAATAAACAGTAAAGGGTTGCTGTTTATTATAAAAAGAAAAGGAGAGATGTATTATGAAAAAGAACATCAAAAGATTCGCAGCAGTAGGTATGACAGCTGTATTAGGTGCCGGCCTTCTTGCTGGATGCGGCGGAAGCGGCGGAAGCAAAGACGGAAAAGTCGAACTGGTTATGAGTGTATGGGATTCCGACCAGGAACCGGTAATGAAAAAAATGGCAGAAGCATATAACAAGGAACATCCGGATGTAAATGTTACTACTCAGCTCACAACATGGTCTGAGTATTGGACAAAACTGGAAGCAAGCGCAACAGGCGGAAGTGCTCCGGACATCATTACCATGAATGTTCTTCACGTAGAAGAGTATGCTGATGCTGGAATCCTGATGGATCTGACCGATGCAGAAGCAGAATCTGATCTGAAAGTTCATGAGAACTTCCCGGCTCCACTGGTAGACGGATATACAGTAGACGGAAAACTTTATGGAATTCCGAAAGACTTCGATACAAACGCAGTGTTCTACAACAAAGAAATCTTTGATGAAGCAGGCGTTGCTTATCCGCAGGATGGATGGACATTTGAAGATTTCCGCAAGACATGTGAAGATCTCCAGGCAGCAGGACTTCCGGAAGGTGTATACCCGACAGCAATCAACAGAAACTCTGGACAGACAACATATGATGCAACTGTATATGCAAACGGTGGATATTTCCTGAGCGAAGGAAATGAGAAATCTGGTTGGGGCGAACAGGCTACAATCGATGGTATTCAGCCATGGCTTGATCTTGTATTAGACGGACTGTCTCCTACACTTCAGCAGATGTCTGATACAGATCCGGATGCAATGTTCCAGGGTGGACAGCTTGCAATGTACTTCTCCGGAAACTATATGATTACATCATACAACAAGACTCTGGAAGGAAAGTACGGTATT
>CAJFMZ010000027.1 GCA_904393575.1 uncultured Sellimonas sp.
TCTCGATAATATCATCGATATCTGCAAAGCAGACTTCCGGCTCGACCTGCCAGAATTCCGCCGCATGACGTGTCGTATTGCTGTGCTCCGCGCGGAAAGTCGGGCCAAACGTATAGATCCTTCCAAGACCCATAGCGGCCATCTCACCCTCAAGTTGTGCGGAAACCGTCAGGCCTGCCTTGGTTCCGAAAAAGTCGTCTTTAAAATAGCTTTCTTCATTCGGATAGGCACTACCGTTTTCCGCCTTTGCATCCCATGGCTGTGTGGTAACACGGAACATTTCCCCTGCTCCTTCACAGTCGCTTCCCGTAATAATCGGGGTATGAACATATTTATATCCGTTTTTATGAAAATAGTCGTGAACCGCATAGGACAACTGATCACGCACCGCAAACAACGCTTCAAAATATCTTGTACGCACACGAAGGTGCGGAATCGTCCTCAAAAATTCTACCGTGTGGCGCTTTTTCTGAAGGGGAAAATCAGACGGGCAATTACCAAGCACCTCAATCGCCTGAATCTGAATTTCAAAGCCATTGCGCTCGGATCTGACAAAAGAGCCGACTGCCTTTAACGCTGCTCCCACATTGAACGCATTTTTATTTACTTCCAATTCATTCTTGTCAATCACCAACTGGATATTATTCAGACAAGTACCATCGTTCAGTTCAATAAAGGAAACACTTTTAGAATTTCTGGCAGTTCTCACCCACCCGCAGACTGTAACCGAAGTATCAACATAGCTCTCGGCGTCTGTCAATAGTTTTTTGATGTCAATATGCTTCATCTTTTTCACCCTCTTTTCTTGTTTTGTGTGTAAATGTAGATATTATATACACACTTTTTTGAAAAGTCAAGGTGTCTTTTTAATTATATATGCATTGAATCATTACGAGTCTCCGCGCTCTGGGTCATTCTGAGAAGTTTCTGATGGTTTTCGCGGCAGCAGAAAGGAATCGATGATCTCATTGTCCTGAAATACCTTTGCATGTATAAACACACCATATATAAGCAATGCCGCAATCATTATAGCCGCGATTTCAAGTAGAAAATTTAAAGAAGACTCACCGGTGGACGGATCTATTATGCTGTTCATACCATTATTCAGGTAGTGAATGATCACACAAATCCAAATATTTTTCGTTTTCAAATAGACATAACCGATGAATATGCCAATAGAAATGCAGAAAACGATTTTTCCTATCACGACAGGAACCAGAACGGAAAATTGGAAGGAAAATTGAATAGTATATACAACGCAAAACAAGTATGATTAATTGTGATCTAAAATAACATATTAAAGTTTACCCATTCTGTCCTCGCTCTTTGGAAAAGCAGGAAAAATAATATCCGTCTTCTGAAAACCGGACTTCTTCCCCCTTTGCTGCATAGTATTCCTGAATACAGGTTACCGCAGTCTCTCTTGCTTCCTCTGTCAGGCAGCATTCTCCTGGTGGAATGATGCAGGCGGTCTCCTCATTTTTATACCCCACATGAAACCGCGTACCGCTCTCTTCCAGTATGCCATTTAACAAAACAATATCCTGATATTCGATCATATTATCCGCCTCGTTTCTATTGCTCTTTATCTCTTCTTTTATGTACTGCATCCGACATTTCCAGCAGTTCCTGATACCGGAAACAGCTCTCATTATGATCATTGATAATACCGCACGCCTGTAAATGGGAGTAGACAGTCACAGAACCCATATATTTTAGTCCCCGCTTTTTCAGGTCTTTGCTGATCCTGTCAGATAAGCCGTTTCTTGCCGGCACCTCCCCTTTCTGGTGTCCGGTATACAGATATGTTTTCCCTTTCGTAAAGCTCCAAATGTAATCCGAAAAGGTCCCAAACTCTTCCCGGATCTTCTGAAAACATCTGGCATTGTGGATCACAGCTTCGATCTTTCTCCGGGATCGGATCATACCTTCGGTTCCCATGATTCGCTCAATATCTACTTCCCCGTAATCCGCCACTTTATCATAATCGAACTCGTCAAAACAACCACGGAAAATTTCCCGCTTCTGAATCATCATATTCCAGTTCAGTCCGCACTGCATGACTTCCATCATCAGAAACTCAAACTGTTTCTGGTCATCCCAGAGTGGGACGCCCCATTCTTCATCGTGGTACTTCACCATTTTCTCATTGCACATACACCAGGCACATCGTTCCATTGTGTTCACCTCTTATTCATCTTCTTGCGGAAGCGGATCTGATGATATCTGAATTTTCTTTTGACGGAATCTGTCCATCAAGATACCTCCCTATCGTCTCCTCTTCCAATCCCAATTTCAGAGACAGCGGAGCTTCTCCCAGATTATAAAGCTCTATCAACTGCTTAATTTCTTCCGTTGACACAATTCCTTCTGTCCTTCGATACTGCTCATCCATCTCCTGAATATTCCTATCAAGAAGCCCTGGAATACTCATTTCTTTTCCACACTTGTTACAGATTGCTGTAGTAATCGTAAACTGATATTCTTTTCCTCTAATTTGCTTCTCAACCGTTTTTTTACATAAAGTGTACTCTGTTTCTCTTCTGCATTCTATACAGAAATCGCTTCTGCTTTTCTCTGCCATATTTCTATCTCCTGACTAGACTATTCATTTTTACCTTTATACTTCTACATACGCTCAAACCACTTCTGTTTTAATGATAGAAAAACCATTTTTCAAATATATTTTGAGTGCTCTCTGATTCCAATCGGCAACTCTAAGAACAATCGGGGAGACATGATTACTTTGCAGGCAAGAAATTGCAAACTGCAGTAACGCTTCTCCATATCCCATTTTTTGAAAACTTTTTTCCACGATCAAATCATCAATCTCATTACCATATAGGGCAACTGAACCGATGAATCTGCCTTCATTTTCAAGAATATAAATGCTTTCCTTTTTGTGTCGCAGTTCTCCCTTACTGCTGCAGCAATCCACTGGAAATATCTGTAATGCTTTTCTCATATCCCGGAAACATTCATTATAAATCCTTTTATACTCTTGATAATCAACATCTGAATAATTTCTTACAGGCAGATCTGACACACACTCTCCACCTTGATATTCCATCGTATGCACTATGATTTTCATATTAGTTTTTCCTCATCATTTTGTTGATCTATCGCTTCTATTTTCTGGTATACCTTTTCAGACCAGTCCCAGATATCTTTACAGTCATTTTCCAAATAAATGATTCTATTTGATAAACTGGCGTCTACTTCCTGTTCGATACTTTGTTTCCATTCGTCCGGAACAATCACAGCCATACACCAGTCTTTCAAACTAAGTTCATCTCTGATTTTCAAGGGAAGAACACCGTCAAAAACTACATTTGGATGACGAATCAACTCCTTGTATCGAAAATAGAACCGGACTCCCGGTGCAAAATCACTGCTTAGATCCTGTTCTGTCGGAAATCTGCCAAGATTTCTCTCCATCACCAGCCTGTCTCCTGCCTGACAGTTGCCCCATGTGAACATAATGTATTCAAAATAGTCTGGCGGATCATGAGCTGCATTTCTTTTTTCCTCTGTCAGTTCTTTTACTGTTAAATTTCTTGCACGTCGGGCAGAAAGAAACCTTCCTAATCTTAAGATTTTTGAAGCATTTTCCAAAGAAGTAGTATGACAAACAAATTTTGTGCAGCATCCTTTTCTATACCGGCAAGCCGTACACTCGGTAATCTTTTCCGGAACCGGAATATTTCGAAATTTTTCTTTTTCTAAAATGGCGTTCTTTACTGTTTTTAAGAGGTCTTTATCTTCACAGATCAACTGACATTTTCTTCCATACATTTTTTCATAATCCATAAACTCAATCATTGTTCTGATTTCCCAGTCAGAGATCTTCGGGTAATTGGACAGTTTCTTATATAGTACACCATCCCAAACTTCTGTATAATCATAGTTTCCTATTTTGATGATCATAATCTCTTTCCCTATCTCTCCCGATGTACATACATCCTCGTCTTTTCCTCTTCCCCATCTCCCTGCACCATGCAGTAGAATTCCCATCCGTACCGTTCGTAAAAGGAGTCGTGATCTGTAATGAGATATAGAGTATCGATTCCTTTTTGTTTCATATCCCGGCATACGGTATTAAGCAGGTTCCCTGCGATTCCTCTGCACCGGAATGCCTCCTCTACATAAACCGCGCAGACGTTTGGTGTCAGATCCTTTCTGTCATGAACATCATTTTCTATCACACCAAGCCCGCCTATGATCTGATCTTCATATAATGCCAGGTACCACTGTGGCACCGGGCTTTCGCTGTTCAGGCTTTCTTCCATACTCTCCAGATAGGACTCCAGCGGAATACTCCACTTCTCATGAAACCACTGTGCCGCTTTCTGTTTCCACCTGGGCCTTTCTCTCAGATTCAGAATCGTATACTCACTCATTCACTTTTTCTCCCTATTTTTCTTCCTGTTTCAGATATTTCTGCGTATAAGCGCACACAGCAAAGCATCTTCCGCACAGATCCGTATCAATTCCCGTATTCGCATACATGATCTCTTTTTGCTTCCGGTAGCAGCTGTCTACATCAACAATCTTTGACCGTTCCATCCCTGCCTCCCACAGTGTCCCGGCAAGTGCTCCCGCCGGGCAGTTCTGTACACAGAGTGTGCATCCCCCGCACTGAGACTTCAGGATTGGTTCAGCACATTCCAGGGGCGCATCCGTCAAAAGGGATGATAACCGAATGGCCGATCCATACTCCGGTGTTACCAGCAGGCAGTTCTTCCCAATCCATCCAAGTCCGGCTCTTGTGGCAACTGTTTTATGCGGAAGCTCAGACCGGTTTTCTTCATTTACTTTCACCCGTTCTGTCGTCTGAGCCCATGCATCATATCCCAGCTCTTTCAAAAAGGCCTCCCCTGCTTTCACAATTGTATTCAGCCTGCTGTTCAGACTTCCGTAGAGCTCATAGTACTCTTTCGTCGGTGCCGTTTTCAGATCCCGAACCACATGCTTTGGAAGCGGAACCGCAACAGAAACTCCCACCGGAAACCGGCATTCCCGGACCTGCCTCATATCTCCGATTCCTACAAGTACTGCCCCCTGTTTATATAAAATCTCTTTCAACTGCTCTGTAAGACTCATTTTGATTCACCTGTCCTTTATTTGTCTTTCTTCTTCCACTTTTTTGCACGGTGCAGTGCACCGGCCACCATTCCCGCAAAAGAGATCAATGCTCCGATCCAGATCATCTTCCAGTCCGGAATCCGGACGATTCCGGTTGCTGTCATATTTGCTGTCTGAAACGTAACATACGCGGCCAGCATGTACATCACTCCAAAAAACAGACACCAGACCCATCGTATTTTCCCCCAATGTCTGCTGTTTCCAAGCGCCAAGGATAACAAAAAGGTGGAAACCGGAAGCAGAAACCAGAAGTAAACAAGACTAAATCCCATCGCATCCGATCCATCGGTAAAAAACCAGAATACGAGTATAGTCAGCATCCAGATAAACAGGTATAAAATAACTGGTATCCATTTTCGTATCGGATTTCCAAACATACCCATCTCCTCTTTCTATTTCAACACCATCACCACTACATCAATCAGAAACAGCACTGCCAGAATTCCGGTCAGCACTTCAAACGTCTTCTCCGGAATCTTTTTGGTCAGCCTGACAAACAACGGCTGCAGCAGATAGAGAAACACCATTCCGCCAATTCCAAACCGAATACTCGGATTCAGGGCAATACGTCCCTGAAAATTAAAAGCAAACCGCGTATAGTCCCACATCCATTCTCCGGACGTAAATTCCATAATGTAGCTTCCAATCAGTTCCACCACAGTCGTAATGACCACGATTCCTACAAATACCAAAAGCGGCGTCACCAGAATCTTACCTAGATAAATCCGTTTTTTCTGCAATCCGCCGAGTGCAAAAATCAAAATCAGTGCTCCAAATCCGTAGATGACACAGTATGGTCCAAACAGCACTCCTCTGTTGGAAAATCCCCAACGGTAGACGACAACCTCCAGAAACACTTCATAAATCCATCCGATGATGGAATATAACATAAAATAGAAAAAATATTCCTGTACTTTCCTTTTCATACGTTTTTCCTCTCTTGTTCTCCGGTCCACACGGTTACATCTGTTTGCGCACAATCCGGTATTCATCTCCATTCCGATAATACGGACAGGAATAATGGGGTTCCAGTCTGAGCCTTACATAATCATCCTCGTCCATTGCGGCATCACAAATATACTCATCGTATTCATCATCATAAATATAGTAAGCGCAGCTACTGCAGCTTGATCCTGCTCCATTTCCCATACCATCATACCTCCCTGTTTCTCTGTTTCCAGTGTACCATATCATAAGAGACAAGAAAAGACCGGAACAGATGTCAGCATCCGAATCCATGTCTGGCACATAAAAATTCAGAGCCTGCTTTCACAGACTCTGACACATTTTCTCTTGCTATCTATCCCCATACTTCTTCTGCAATCTCTTTGACAAGCGCAAGCTTTGCCCACTGCTCCTCTTCAGTCAGCTTGTTTCCGATTTCGCAGGACGCAAACCCACACTGCGGGCTCAGATACAGGCGGTCCAGAGGAATGTACTCTGCTGCTTCATAGATCCTCTTTTTGACCTCTTCCTTATTCTCCAATACCGGAGACTTGGTTGTGATCAGTCCCAGCACCACTTTCTTTTCCCCGCTTACCTTTGCCAGCGGAGCAAAGCTTCCGGAACGTTCATCATCATATTCCAGATAGTAGGCGTCCACATTTTCTCCGCCAAACAGCGGTTCCGCAATCGGGTCGTATGCTCCACTGCTGAAATAGGCCGAATGGTAATTGCCCCGGCAGACATGAGTGGTGATCACCAGGTCTTCCGGTTTCCCCTCAATGGCAAGATTGTTCACTTTGACAAGCTTTTCTGAAATTTCCTGAAGTTCGTCCTTCCCGGAAGTAAATCCTTCCGCAACCAGAAGCCCCCAGGTACAATCGTCAAACTGAAGATTCCTGCACCCGGCATCATACAGATCGCGGATGACTTTCCGGTACCCTGCTGCGATATCCTCAATCAGTTCTTCATCCGTTTTATAGTATTTCCGGGTCTGTTCCAGATTGCCCGGTATCACCATCTGCTCAAAAAACTGAGCCGGTGCCGGTATCGTCTGTTTTGCAACAGTCTGATCATCCTCTAATGCCTTGAGAAACCGGAAATGATCCACAAACGGATGATGGTTTACACGGATTTTTCCTGTCAGCCATGTGTCATCAATTAACGCCGCTTCGCCTTGGAATGCAATTCCCTGCTCGGTCTTTTTATGTGCAACCCCTTCAAATCCCCACATAAAATCCAGATGCCAGGTAGAGCGACGGAATTCTCCATCAGTGATCACATGATATCCGGCCTCTTTCTGTTTTCTTACCAGATCCAGGATCGCCTGGTCCTCTGCTTCTTTTAAGGCTTCCGCCGTAATCGTTCCCTCTTCAAACGCCTTTCTGGCCTCTTTTAATTCCTCCGGGCGCAGAAAACTTCCTACATAATCATATCGAAATGGTATCTGATGTACTCCCATAATGTTGTCCTCCATTCACGTTTTGTTTTGATGAGTCCTAGTATAACGTCTTTCGAGAGATTTGAAAAATATAAAAAAACAGTGCTTTGCCATAGGTTAAAACTATGTCTGCACTGTTTTCTATCATTTTAATGTGGAATATGGCGCTTTAAAGCCTCCATATAAGCTTTCCCATAGCGGCTTAAAGGCATGGATTTCTGAGTGATGGTACCGATTCTCATCTGCTCATCCACGTCAAGAGGCTTTGCGATAATATTCTCCCCATTCAGTTCCTTGCTGATGACTCCGGAACTGACTGTGTATCCGTCAAGCCCGATCAGAAGATTAAAAAGTGTAGCCCGGTCCCGCACTTTAATATTCTTTTTCCGGTCCAGCGTACTTAAAATCTCCTCCGAAAAATAAAAAGAATTATATTCTCCCTGCTCGAAAGAAAGATACGGATACTCTTCCAGGTCCTCCAGTGACACCACCTGTTTTTCCGCAAGAGGGTGAACGGATGACAAAAACACATGTGGCTTTGCCACAAAAAGCTCCTGAAATTCCAGTCCGTTCTGTCGGAGCATTTTTCCGATCACATCTTCATTCTTGGAAGAGGTATACAAAATGCCGATCTCGCTTTTCAGTCTGCTGACATCCTCGATAATCTCATATGTCTGTGTCTCTCTTAATGTGAAATCATACTGACTGCCGCCGAATTTCCGGATTACATCCACAAACGCATTGACTGCGAAGGAATAATGCTGACAGGAAACGGAAAACCTGGACTTCCGCTCCTTGGGATTTAAAAACCGCTCTTCCAAAAGACTGGTCTGTTCCAGCACCTGTCTGGCATAAGATAAAAAAACATCTCCTTCATTGGAAATACTGACCCCCCTGTTCGTGCGGTGAAAAATCGTAATCTGCATTTCTTTTTCCAGTTCCCGGATGGCATTGGTAAGACTTGGCTGTGCGATAAACAGCCGTTTTGCCGCTTCCGTAATATTCCCGGTCTCCGCCACTGCCACAACGTATCTTAACTGCTGTAATGTCATATGCTGCCACCTGCTTTCTTTTTGATCACGTTGTATGTAGAAAAGGCAGCACGAACGCTGCCTGAAAAAAGTATAAATAAAATGTCTGATTTTGTCAATTTGGCTCTCCGCAAACGTTCCCTGCGGATAGATCTCCTGCCCCTTTCCCCTCTTTTCTATAAATTCAGATTGTAGGTAAAATGTTCCATGTCTTCCGGAAGAATCAGATCCTTTTTACTATCCGCTTCCGTAATCGGTCGCACTGGTCTGCACGGATTTCCAAATGCCAGGTAATTATCCGGAATATCTTTTGTCACCACGCTTCCCGCACCAATCACAACGTTATTTCCGATATGGACACCGCCGATCACTACCGTATTGCAGGCAATCCATACATTGTTCCCGATGTGAATCTCTTCGGCATATTCCGCCATTGTTGTCTTCCCTTTTTCATCCAGCCCCATTCTCTCCTGGGCAATCAAAGGGTGGGTGGTAGCCATCAAGGAGACATTCGGTCCAAAACAGACATGATCCCCAATGTAAATCCGCCCATCGTCCATCACAGTAAGATTGAAGTTTGCAAAAAAGTTTTCCCCGATAAAGGTATGGGAACCATAATTAAACTGTACCGGCCCCTGAAAATAAAACACCTTTCCGACTCCTCCCAGAATTTCCCGGATAACGTCATTTCTTTTCGGATCGTACTCATCCATGGCATTATACTTCTGGCATGCAATATGTGCACGGTGTTTGATTTCTTTCAGCTCCTGCTTTCTCGGATCGAACATCTTTCCCGCAAAAATCTTCTCTTCCTCTCTCATTTACGCTTCGCCTCCTGTCTCTGCCGTCTTCCTGAAATGCTGATCGATATATTCCAGATACGGCCTCTTCTCCACAAATTCCTGATGATTCCGGTACCAGGCAAAGGACTCCTTCAGTCCTTCCAGCAGTGGCTTTGTGTCCGGCATCAGCTCACACTGCCGGGAAACATCCAGCCGATATTCATAATTGCGGAAGCTGAAATACCGGGACTGTTCGACCGGTTCCCTGACGGGAACAAACCGTGGCGTTTTTCCCGCCACGCGGTAACAAAGCTCCACCCATTCCCGAATCGATACCATTTCCGGATTGCCTACGTTAAAAATACATCTGGAAGGTCTCTTAGTCAAAAGAATCCCGATAAATCTGCACAAGTCCTGAATATGGAAAAACTGTAAGCCCATGGATCCGTCCTTTGGCAGATAGAAGTCCCGGTCCGCCATGGCACAGTCAAATACAAAGCCTTCTCTGTAAATATCATTCATCGGTCCATATAGATAAGGCGGACGAATGATATACGCATCCGGTTTCCTCTTCCGAAGTACTTCCTCCGCCTCTATTTTGTCCGTCCCGTATTTTCTCCAGTAAACATTTTCTCCTGTTGGCATCTCCTCACGAAATGGCTGCACCAGATTTTCCGGATACACTGCACTAGAACTGATCAGAATATATTCCCGGCATCCTCCCAGAGCATCCAGTAGAAGATTGACCTCCTGTGCGGTATAAGCCGTATCGATAACCACGTCAACAAAAAGCCCTCGAATGGCTTCCCCCAGCCGGTACCGGTCCGCCTCAATCAAATGTACTCCCCTGGGCTGCTCTTTTGTATTTCTGTTCAGCACGTAAACTTCCCATCCCTCCCTGACAAAATACTCCGCCAGAGCACGGCTCACAAACACTGTCCCTCCAGTAACTAAAACTTTTTTCATCATAACCTCCCATTTTCTTTCCGGTTTTCTTTTCTATAAGGTGATCCAGTAACGTTTCATCGTTTCCCCATCTACCAGAACCCCAGGATCGGATAATTGAATCTCTGTCATATTTTCCCTCCTCACTCATATCTGACTGCAGAATTCTATGATTTCCTCCTTCCGTCTCCTGGCTGCCTCTTTATTCTCTACAGAGCATAGTCCCATATGACCGCAGCATTCTATTTCCATATGGCCATAAAAATGTTCCAACGTCTCAATCAAACGATTGCATTCCCGCATATTAGGTCCGGTTCGTAATACAATCGAATAGCCCTTTTTCCCTACTTTTCTTTCGATTTTCTTTCTATCCTACCACAGAGCTTTCAAGCGGGCAATATGAAAAACTATCGTAATGCAAGTAAAAGCACCGTTCCATCATCTTGATGCAATGATGGAACGGTGCTCCTTATGTTTCATTTCATATTATTTATCGTGTTCATTCATCCATTTGATGAGCTCTACACAGTAGTCATCATGTCTGTCAACGAAGCAGGTATGTCTTGCACGTTCCCAAAGAATCCATTTGGAATTCGGAATTCCGTCTGCCATTGTCTTGGCTACAAGAGGAGAGCAAAGATCGGAAATACCGCTGCAGATCAAAGAAGGAATCTTGATTTCTCCAAGTCTGTCGATGTATTCGAAATCTTTCAGTGTTCCTGTAGGTGCGAACTCATTTGGTCCCCATCCTTCTACATAAGACTCTGTACCTGACTTTTTCGGTCTTGTACAGCATTCCGGAGCTTCGTCGCCAATCCAGTAATTGCAGTATCTATCCATGTACTCAGCAACTGCAGCATCGTAAGCTTCTCCTGTAAAATCGCCTGTTTCCAGTGCATGATTGATGGCGTCCTGCATATCCTGCGGCATCATTTTAATACGGCGCAGACCTTCTCTTTCCCAAAGGGAGCTGCTTGGATGTCCGCTTGAAATAATGAAGCTCTTTACTCCTTCCGGATGGTAATCAACTGCATATGCGATCTGCATCATACCGCCCCAGGACTGTCCAATGATATGACATACATCCAGGTTGAGGTGTTTTCTCAAAGCTTCCAGTTCGTCCAGCCATACTTTCTGATTCCAGAGTTCCGGATGTCCGTCCAGATAAGAATTACCACATCCGATCTGGTCGTACATAACGATCATACGATCATCGTCATCTGCAACGTTATCCAGTACTTCGAAATAGTTGTGAGTAGAACCTGGTCCTCCGTGAAGGCAGATTAAAGGTGCCTTTCCATTATCTTTTCTTTCCCCAACAATTCTGTAGTAAGTCTGATACCCTAAGTACGGCATGTAGCCTTCTGTAATTTTTGCCATGTTTATCCCCTTTCTGACATTTTTTTCACTAACTTTAATTATAATACATTTTGCCAAAAAATGAACCCTTTTTCTTAAATTTTTTTCGAGTTTGTGAATATTATCCAAAATCATACTTCAGGGTCACACAAGATTACTGAATACAAAGTGGTGTCATTCCTGGGAAATACAGGAAGGATTCTATTTCGTTTCTCCTGGAACCATTCTGATAGATAAAATTTTATCATGCAAGGCGACAGCATTCTTCCAACCAATGGGGTTCCACGACAATGCAGCAATCTTATTCATCCGGCTGCTGCCCGTCGTGAGCCTGCCACTGACATTCTGTGAGCTGCATATTGGAAAAAGCGGCCGTAAATGAGGAGTCTTCCGGCGAGCACGCATAAATTCCGAATTTAATGGTTCCGCCGCCATGAAACATATGACACACTCTCATCTGTGTGAAATGCTCTCCGTCCACAGAACATTCAATACGGTAGTCATCTTCTCTCCGGCTCAGTCGATACCACATGGATTTCACGGAAGCATCGATCTCCGTAGTAGCCCAGTCGGAATACCCGTTGTTGGTCACAACACTTCCCAAATGCTGATATTCTGAATTTTCGTATTCGATGGAAGCTTTTAACCAGTTTTCACTGTCCAGATACATGACAATGCCGCACTGGTCAAATCGATGATGGCTCTCCTCAAAGTCTGTTTTGACGATAAAGCTGAAAAACGTTTCATCTGTTTCCATTTGAAAAACCGGAGCATTATCATTTCGAAAATGATAATATGTTCTCTGCCACAAATCTGTGTGCGGCTTCGTTGTAATGAAAATTTTGTCATCCTGTATTTCGCAACGTTCTGGTTCCCGCGTCCAGCTAAAATCTGTGATGTTCATGCTATTACTCCTTTTATATTTTCTTCTTTTCCATGATACAAATAAAAGAAAATTTCACTATACCAGGTGTGTTATATTTATCTCATTCAATCAGTCCTTCAAACAGCCAATCGGAACTACATATACTCCATCTGCCCTCCTGTACGCATAATCTCCAACTCCAATTAGAACCATCAAAAAAGAGGGGGGTTCATTTTGGTTGTATCAATTTTACCCTTTAGGATCTTAAGACTTTCTGCTCCTTCCTCTATCAGCTTATCTCCGCCAAGCTTCACTTCAATCAATCCATAAGACCCATTTCTCAAATGAACAACTGCATCGCATTCCAATCCCGTTTTATCCCGGAAATGATACACTTTCCATTCAGCGCATCAGCAAATTAATCAAAGGCCTGTTCAAGAGCAACTTCCCCTTCCAGGTCAGTTGCCCGTGGCCAGCCACCGCGGCACACCAGAAAAGCCAATTTATTCAGGTCAAGCGAATTTTCGCCTTCGATCTGTTCCGGTGTTTCAAAAAGTGCTTTTAAACTCACTTCACCAGTCGAATCCAGAGATTCATATAAACTCATCGGACGCATCAATATCCACGAGAAACGCCCTGTTCCTGTATGATGAATATGCTCATAGGATGCCGGAACTGCAGATCCTGTTAAGATAAACTGTCCCATTTCATCCCTGTGATCCACCTCAAATCTGACAGCATCTTCCAAGCAGAAGTTTTTTTAATATTTTGTCTGCAATTCTTGCTTTATATTTTCTTATTTTACTTAAGCTTCCTGCCATGCATTATATTTACATTTTCTCCTGTTTCCCTAAAAGCCTACCTCTTTTTCGGTGATTTGGCAGATGTTTTTTGATTCCAAGGTAAAAGAGTAAATAATTGAAAAATCAAGGAAATTAAATAGTTTTCTCGATCTGCTCCAACATATAATCCGCATATTCTGCCGCTATTCTCTCATCAGCTTTCATCGGTCTGACTGACGTATAGTCCTCCAGCGCCTGCCGGATCAACATGTGATATGCTTCCGGGACATTTTTTAATCCCCACCTTCCACCTTCCTGCTTTGATAAAATCAGTCCTTCTTTCTTATAGGCCAAAACTCTGCATAAATTCAGCGTCATATATACCGGATTCTCGATGATATCTTCTCTGGCGTTCTCGATATCATGCCAGATACTGTTAAAATATTCCTCCCGGCTCACTTCTTCAAAGACATCATTAATTTCCCCGCCATAAAGACATTGGCCCCTGTGATAGATCACCATCATATGGGCCGCCAGGTCTTTATCCGTTCCTTTCATGTTTTCAATGTAATCATGGGGATCTTTTCGATACCATTCCAGATGCATGATCGAAAAGTGCAGTTCAAATGGCGTCGGATAGACAAACGGCCTGCATACTGATCGTTTGACAATACTCATCTCGATTCCCTTTTTTGGTGCATGCTCGTTTAATCCTACGACCATATCCATATACCGCCATTTTTCTTGATCCGTCAGACTCCTGTTAACCACAACCAGTAGATCAATATCGCTCTTTTCCTCGCGAAAGCACCCCATCGCCGCGGAACCATGCAGATAGACCCCTGCCAGATTCATTCCCAGGATTTGCCTGCTCTGCTCCACAAACTGATCAAGGAGCTGTCTCAATGGATCCATAAGTTTCTCCTCCAACTCGCTTTTTTCATTTCTGATTGTACCATGTTCTCCCGGTTTAGAGCAATGCCCTGAAGGTCCGACAGGCCTACTCTCTATCTTTCAGCGGTTCCGCAGGGACGTTTTTTAATCTTGCACATGAAAGCGGACCGGATCACCATATAGCTGACCAGAATTTCTGCATAGGTATGATCCCTGCCAAAATTTCAATGATAATGACCATCCTTCCTCACTTTCTTCCTACTAACAGGCGAGACTCACCGAGCATCATCCTGGCAGCCCGGCGGTGTGAACCGAATACTTCTCTGGCGGTGTCAATGAGGCGTACTTCCTCATATCCCATCTCCCGAAGTTTTTGCGCAAACGCCTCCATGTCTCTATACATTCTCGGTTTCATGTCATCATTAAGGGCAAAGACACCGCCCTTTTTCAGTACCCGCAGCGTCTCCATCAGTAGTTCCTGTTTATCTGCTCCGGTAATATTGTGATACACATAATTGCTCACTACGGCGTCAAAACTCTCATCCGGAAAATCCAGTCGATTGGCATCGCCGTATCGAAACGTGCATCTGTTCCCTACACCCTCGCTGGCGGCGTTTTTTTCGCAGAGTGTCTGGCTGTAGTTGTAGACGGCAGCCCAGTAATCGATTCCAACGACCTTGGTTTCCTGCCATGTCAAAGCCGCACGGATGGATAATGCCCCGGAGCCGCAGCCTACATCCAGCAATATTCCTTTGCCGTCATAGTCCATATGGGACAGGATGGTTTCATGCACCTGTTCCATGATCCTGCCTCCATCAAAGGCATACTGCCGCCGAATCCATGTGATCCAGACAAGTATCGCCAGAAGCCCCGCCACGCTAACGAAAAACAGGATGCCAAGTACAGGAATATGAAGCACAGCAAATGACAGTCCCGCCAGCAAAGCTGCCAGGACGATCAGACCGCCCACCATGTAAAACACCGGATTTGACATCCAGTTTCCGTAGTCCTCACCGTGAGTACCAAGATGAATTACGTTTGGAGATTTTCCTCTCTGTTCAGCCATATGTTCCCTTCTTTCTGTGATATTCTCTTTTCCTACAATCTTGTCAATACGAATCCCAGCCCTGCCTGAAGCAGGGTCATCACGGGACAAAGGATCAACGGCCACTGCAACAGATGTTCCGGAAGGTCACAGTTCCGCATCCATGTCTTGAACTCATAACCGGGATGCCCTTCCGTTCCATGAATTATAAAGCGTTTTTTGCATTTTTTCTGGATCAGCCAGATATCTAAAAAGAACAGATCCACAGAAAGCAAAACCGCTTCTCCGCTTTCGTCGAAGGTTCCGGCGCACCCTTAATAATTGACGGCGGATAACAGGGAAACATCAAACGTGGATTGTACAGCGTCACAACCGCAGCAAACAGCACCGTTCCATCTGCCACATCGCTGTCTCCATTGCGCCAAACTCCTGCATCAGGCCGGCAGACCTTCTCTCCAGTTCAGAAAAATCGTAATCCATTTTCTCTATCAATCCCGCCGCATGTTTATCCTGAAACAAATGTGGATACCACTGTGAACATAGCCATCGACCATACAGCGGGACGACCAGCGTTTCCTGCACGGTGTTTTTCTCTATTTTATATTTTTTCATTGTTACTCCCATGGAATATGAATAAGATTTCTATAAGCTCATTATAGTTAGTGCTAACTAACTTGTCAGGAAAACACTTTTATTCAAGTCCATGGACTTGAAAGATTACTGACCTTTCAAATCCTCTACCTAATTGTCTATGTCCGTTCGGTTAATGCTTTCCCACAACACATTTGCTTCGCCTTGTTTTCTGACTCCACCTAGGAATTATCCATATCAGTTTCTCATCTCGCTCAAAGGAATTATTTCATTATCCCATCACCGCCTCATCTACTTTATAGAAAATGGTGCAGATAATGTCTCCACTATCTGCACCATTTCCTTACACCTTGAAATATTTACTTCATTTTTTTAATCTGTTACGACATTTTACGGTATTCTGCGATACCTTTTCTTGGAAGAAAAATGTTTGTAAACCTTGATTTTCAGCAAACTTTTCAATATTCTCAAGCACTTTATTCCATTGTGAGATTTTCTCTCAAATTATTTCATTACAATATTGATGATTCTTCCCGGTACATAGATTTCTTTGACAATGTTTCCGGTCAGTTTTTCTTTGACTGCTTCTTTTCCTGCCGCGATCGCTTCGTCTTTTCCTGCTTCTGCGGAGATGGTCACAACAGCTCTTGTCTTTCCGTTGATCTGTACAGCCACTTCGATTTCATCATCCTTCATCGCCTCTTCATCGTAGGTCGGCCATCCTGCATGGAAGACGCTTCCTTCGTGTCCCAGCTGCTCCCAGAGCTCTTCGCCCATGTGCGGAGCAAACGGTGCAAGGAGTACTGCGATGGTGGAAAGTGTCTCTTTATCAATTCCGCCTTCTTTCTTGGCGAGATCGATAAACTTGTTGTTGTATTCCATGAATCCGGAAATGACCGTATTCAGGCTGAAACTTTCCAGACGGGTGGTGATATCGTATACCATCTTGTTGCGGAGTTTCAGCATTTCCTTGGATGGTGTTACGTCTTTGTCCTTGTTGTCCATTACCAGATTCCAGAGCTTGTTCAGGAAGCGGTATACACCGTCGATTCCTCTGTCATCCCACTCTGCATCCAGTTCCGGCGGTCCAACAAAGAGTTCGTACATTCTCAGGGAATCGCATCCGTAGTCTCTTACCAGATCATCCGGAGATACGACGTTTCCTTTGGACTTGCTCATCTTGATTCCATTCTTTCCGGTAATCATACCCTGATTGAAGAGCTTGATGAACGGCTCGTCAAAGTCGATGACGCCGATGTCGCAGAGGAACTTTGTATAGAACCGGGAGTACAGAAGATGCAGTACCGCATGCTCTACTCCTCCGATGTACATGTCTACCGGAAGCATAGCGTCTGCTTTTTCTCTGGAAACCAGCTCTTTATCATTGTGCGGATCTACGTAACGAAGGAAATACCAGGAGGAACCTGCCCACTGAGGCATGGTGTTGGTCTCTCTCTTTGCCGGTTTTCCGCAGACCGGACAGGTAGTATTTACCCAGGAGTCGATTGCCGCAAGCGGAGATTCTCCTGTTCCTGTCGGCTCGTAGGATTCTACATCCGGCAGTGTCAGCGGAAGCTGATCTTCCGGAACCGGTACGGCGCCGCAGTCCGGACAGTGTACGATCGGAATCGGCTCTCCCCAGTATCTCTGACGGGAGAATACCCAGTCACGCAGCTTGTAGTTGACGGTCTTTCTTCCGATGCCCCGCTCCTCGATCATCATTGGAGCTTCCTTTTTCAGGACAGCAGATTCCATGCCGTTCCATTCTCCGGAATTGATCATCGTTCCGGATGCCTCTGTGTAGGCTTCGGTCATATGTTCAATTTCTTTTCCGTCTTTGGCGATAACCTGAATGATCGGAATGTTAAATTTGGTTGCAAATGCAAAGTCACGGTCGTCATGAGCCGGTACACACATAATGGCTCCGGTACCGTAGTCAGCCAGTACATAATCGGACAGCCAGATCGGCACTTTCGCACCGTTGATCGGGTTGATCGCATAGCTTCCTGTGAACACACCTGTTTTTTCCTTGTCCTGAAGACGGTCTACATTGGACTTCATGGAAGAATCGTAAATATATTTTTCCACTGCTTCTCTTGTCTCATCTGTTGCCAGCTCTTTTGCAAGGGCATGCTCCGGAGCCAGTACCATAAAGGTTGCTCCATAGAGCGTATCCGGTCTTGTGGTGTAGACTGTGATCTTGTCCTCTCTTCCTTCTACCGGGAAGTCTACTTCTGCACCGTAGGATTTTCCGATCCAGTCTGTCTGCATCTTCTTCACCTTCTCCGGCCAGTCCAGTTTGTCCAGGTCATTCAGAAGCCGCTCTGCGTATTTGGTAATCCTGAGCATCCACTGACGAAGATTCTTCTTTGTCACTTCCGTACCGCAGCGCTCACATTTTCCATTAACGACTTCCTCGTTGGCAAGTCCGGTCTTA
>CAJFMZ010000028.1 GCA_904393575.1 uncultured Sellimonas sp.
GAAGCATATCTGCTGTGGACTTTTAAGCCGGGTAGGACTTTGTGCGGAGGAGTATCTGGACCGGGAAGTGGATGCCACTCTTTCCGGCGGTGAGATGAAGCGAATTGAGATTGCAACCGTTCTGGTGAAAAAGCACAAGCTCTGCATTTTTGACGAGCCGGAGGCAGGAATCGATCTTTGGAGTTTTGCCATGCTGGTGGAAGAGTTTAAAAAGCTTCACACAGAGAAAAAGGAGAGCCTGCTTTTGATTTCACATCAGGAGCGGATTATCCGTATGGCGGACCGGGTAATGATTATTGACGGCGGACGGGTGACAAAGTGCGGACCCACCGAGGAAGTTCTTCCGGAGCTGACGGGAGATGCGATCAGTCATCCGGAATGTCTGAAACATCAGGACGCTATGGCATAGGAAGAAGGAAGGTGTGAGTATATGATACTGGATAAAATTACAGAAAAAGTACTTCATGTGATTGACAGCGAGGGATTCAGGCAGGAAGGCGCCTTTAATCTTCGTGAAAACGGGATTGCCGTCTGCCACGGGGACAGCGAGCATGTGAAGATCCGTAAAAAAGAAGACCGTCAGGGAATTGACATTTATATTGATAAAGATACGAACGGGGAAACCGTACACATCCCGGTTGTTGTCTCAGCATCCGGAATGACAGATATTGTATATAATGATTTTTATATCGAGGACGGGGCCAGGGTGAACATCATTGCCGGCTGCGGCATTCACAATTCTGGATGCAACGATGCAAGACATGATGGAATTCATACGTTCCATATCGGAAAAAATGCATCGGTCCATTATGAAGAAAAGCATTACGGAGAAGGGGAAGGAACCGGAGCCAGGATTTTAAATCCGGTGACAGACATCTATGTAGGAGAAAATTCTGTTTTTACGATGGATACCGTACAGATTGAAGGCGTAGACTCCACCAAGAGAGAGACCGATATTACAATGGAGGCGGGAAGCCGCATTACGGTCACGGAAAAACTGATGACCCATGACAGGCAGGAGGCTGTGTCCAACATGAAGGTCATTATGAATGGAGACGGAAGCTCTGCTCAGATTATTTCCAGATCTGTGGCAAAAGGGGAGTCCATCCAGACTTTCCACCCGCGGGCAATCGGAAAAGCCGCCTGTCATGCCCATATCCAGTGTGATTCCATCATCATGAATGACGCGCAGGTACGCTCCATTCCGGAAATTGACGCCAGAAATGTAGACGCTCAGATCATTCATGAGGCTGCAATCGGAAGGATCAACAACGAACAGCTTCTGAAGCTTCAGACATTCGGACTGAACGAGGAGGAAGCAGAAGGCGTTATCATCGAAAATTTCCTCAATTAAATCGAAGCAGAACAGAGAAGAAAAACAGGGAGTCGTCAGACTCCCTGTTTTATCTACATTTTCACATCATTGAAATCCATCATTTCCTTATGGCTGTATACATGCTGCTTTAAGGCCTCAAAACTTTCCGGGCTGATGACATGCTCAATCCGGCAGGCGTCCTGAGTGGCAGTTTCCCTGGAAACGCCCAGATACATCAGGAAGCTGGAAAGCAGGGTGTGACGCTCGTAAATGGTCTCAGCGATCTCATGGCCTTTCTCGGTCAGTGCGATATAGCCATCCTTGTCCATTAAAATATAACCATTCTCCCGCAGGTTTTTCATGGCGACACTGACGCTTGGTTTGGAAAAAGAAAGCACGGTCGCAATATCGATGGAACGGACATTCCCCTTTTCCTTTCCCAGCATCAGGATCGTTTCCAGATAATTTTCAGCGGATTCCTGTATTTTCAATAGAGTGCCTCCTTCCATATATAGTAGCTTTATAGTTTAGAATAACATATTTGTTGTGATAGATCAAATACTTCTGAAAAATGGAAGGGAAAATAGCGGATGCCAGAAGATTGTGGTACAATAGGCAAAGAAACGGTCAGGGAAGGAGGAAAATGGATGCAGAATTTTACATTTTGTGTGCCGACGGAGATTGTGTTCGGAAAAGATACGGAACTCTCCTGTGGCAGAGAAGTAAAAAAGCATGGAGGCACAAAAGTGCTGATTGTGTACGGAGGAGGAAGCGCCAGAAGGTCGGGACTTTTGGAACGGATCGAAAAGTCTCTGGAAGAAGAAGGCATCTCCTACACAGAGTTTGGGGGTGTCAAGCCTAATCCGAGGCTTGCCTTTGCGGAAAAGGGCGTGCAAAAAGGGATCCGTGAGAATGTGGACTTTATCCTGGGAGTGGGAGGAGGAAGTGCTATCGATACGGCCAAGGCTATTGCCCATGGAGTGGCAAATCCTGGGATTCCACTTTGGGATATCTGGACGAAGAAGGTGCCTCTGAAAAGGACGACCAGGGTGGGAGCTGTGCTGACGATTCCGGCAGCAGGGAGTGAGACAAGCGACTCGGCAGTTCTTACAAATGAGGCGATTGGTAAGAAATCGGGCCTTGGCACCGAGTGGAACCGCCCGGCCTTTGCTATCATGAATCCGGAGCTGACCTTCACGCTTCCGAAATATCAGATCGGATGCGGGATTGCGGATATCATGATGCACACGCTGGAACGGTACTTTATCCCGAATCAGAACAATCGGATGACGGATGAGATTGCGGAGGGGCTGTTGCGGACTGTCATTGACAGCGGAAGAACGGCGATCCAAAATCCGTCGGACTATGATGCCATGAGCGAGCTGATGTGGTGCGGAAGCCTTTCCCATAATAATCTGACAGGGCTTGGAAGAGCAAAAGATTTTTCCGTACACAAGCTGGGACATGCTCTAAGTGCAAGATTTGACTGCGCCCACGGAGCTACGCTCACCGCAGTCTGGGGAGCCTGGGCTCGTTATGTATGGGAACAAGATCCAGGACGGTTTGCCCACTATGCCAGACAGGTATGGGGAATTGACGGAGAAGAAAAGGAAGCCGCTGTGCAGGGGATTGAAAAGACGACAGAGTATTTTGAAAGCATCGGCATGCCGATCAGCCTGGACGGGCTGGGAATCGGCGTACAGGACGAAGAGACCTTAAAGGAACTGGCCATGGAAGCCACCATGAATGACACCATCCGTCTTTCCGTCATCCGGCCTCTTGACGCGGGTGATGTGCTGGAAATTTTCCGGAAAGCCAATGGCTAGGAATTGCCAAAGCAGGAAGAAAGGTGTTATACTATAACAAGATGCAGGAAACCTGCAAATATCGATAAGAGGAGTGACAGAAATGAAAGTAGTAGCAACAGAAAAAGCACCGAAAGCATTAGGACCATATTCCCAGGGATATGTTTCCGGAGGAGTATTTTATTCCGCAGGACAGATCCCGGTAAATCCGGCCACAGATACAGTAGAGTCCGATACGATCGAAGGCCAGACAGAGCAGGCATGCAAGAATGTCGGAGAAGTATTAAAAGCAGCAGGTACCGATTTTGACCATGTAGTTAAGACAACCTGCTTCTTAAGTGATATGGGTGATTTTGCAGCATTTAATGAAGTATACGCAAAATATTTTACATCCAAACCAGCAAGAAGCTGTGTGGCAGTAAAAGCACTGCCGAAGAATGTACTCTGCGAGATCGAAGTTATCGCAGCAGTAGAGGAATAGGAGCTCAGAAACATGGCAGAAGAAAAGAAACAGGAAGGATGCCCTTCCGAAGGCTGTGCAGGATGTTCCCACGCATCAACATGCACCAGTCAGATGAAGGATTTTAGAAAACCGGCGAATCCGTATTCGGCGGTCAGAAAAGTGATTGGAGTCATCAGTGGAAAAGGCGGCGTAGGCAAATCCATGGTCACAGCGTCTCTTGCAAGGATGATGATCGAGAAAGGATATACGGCGGGAATTCTTGACGCAGACATTACCGGACCTTCGATTCCGAAGATGTACGGCATTCACGAGCAGGCCCTTGGCAATGAAGACGGGATGCTTCCGTGTGTGGCAAAAGACGGGACGAAGATCATGTCGGTCAATCTCCTTCTGGAAAAGGAAGATACCCCTGTGATCTGGCGGGGGCCGATCATTGCCGGAGTGGTCACTCAGTTCTGGACAGATGTAATGTGGGGAGATGTGGACTATCTTTTTGTAGACATGCCTCCGGGAACGGGGGATGTGCCGCTTACGGTATTTCAGTCTCTTCCGGTAGACGGCGTGGTGATTGTGACATCTCCGCAGGACCTTGTCAGCATGATTGTAAAGAAAGCTTACCATATGGCAAAGGATATGAATATCCCGGTTCTTGGAATCGTGGAGAACTTCAGCTATCTGGAATGCCCGGATTGCGGCAAGAAAATCGAGGTATTTGGAAAGAGCCATATCGAGGACATCGCAAAAGAGCTTGAGATTCCGGTCCTTGGAAGGATTCCGATCGATCCGAAGCTGACAAAGGCCGTGGAGGATGAGGCCTTTGATCAGGTGAATCCTGCATACTTGCAGGAGGCAGCGAAGGTGTTGGAATCATGATAGATTATCGCCTTTTCAAAGAGCAGATGGAAGCACTGACCGGAACCCAGAGCCGTCCGGTCCCGAACCTGGCCAATGCATCGGCGCTGATCTGGCAGACAATGTCGGATCTGAACTGGGCGGGATTCTATACGATGGAGGAGGATGCGCTCTACCTTGGACCATTCCAGGGAAAGACCGCCTGCATCCGGATCCCTCTTGGCCGGGGCGTGTGCGGGACTGCCGCACAGCAGGATCGGGTCCTTCGGGTACATGATGTGCATGAATTTGAAGGGCATATTGCCTGTGACAGTGCCTCGAATTCCGAGATTGTACTTCCGATCCACGATGGAGAGAAGGTCGTTGCGGTCCTGGATATTGACAGCCCGCTTGTAGGACGGTTTTCTGCCGAGGATGAAGAAGGATTGAAAGAAATCGTAAAGGTGCTTGAGAAAAACTGCATATGGGATTAAGACAGCAAAAGCTCTGCATAGACAGGATCATCTGTTTACGCAGAGCTTTTTTCTGTCTTGCGTATTTCGAACATATGTGCTATCATAAGAAAAAGAACATATGTTCGATAAAAGAAAAGGGGTGACGGGATGGATGCGTTTCGGATTCAGAAGGAGAAAACGCTGTATGAGAAGCTTGCGATTCTTGCGGATGCGGCCAAATATGATGTGGCCTGCACATCCAGCGGTACCCGGAGGAGGGGAGACGGGACCGGGATCGGAAACTGTGAGCAGGCCGGGATCTGCCACAGTTTTACGCCGGATGGAAGGTGTGTATCTCTGTTGAAGATTCTGTTTACCAATGAATGCATCTTTGACTGTAAATACTGTATCAACCGGGCGTCCAATGATGTAGAGCGGACCGCGTTTACTCCGGATGAGGTCTGCCGCCTGACCATTGAGTTTTACCGAAGAAATTATATCGAAGGGTTGTTTTTAAGCTCCGGTGTTCTGAAGAGTCCGGACTATACGATGCGCCTGATTTATGAGACGCTCTGCCGTCTTCGGACCAGGTACCGTTTCCAGGGATATATTCATGTAAAGGCCATCCCAGGAGCCTCCCAGGATCTGATCCGGATGACGGGATTTCTTGCGGACCGTATGAGCATCAATCTGGAGCTCCCGACGGCGGAGAGTCTGCACCGCCTGGCGCCGCATAAAAGCCGGAAGAGCATTTTATCTCCCATGCGCTATGTCCAGGAGCAGCGAAAAGAGAACAGCCGGGAACTTTCTCTGTACCATCATGCGCCGCAGTTTGTTCCGGCAGGACAGAGTACCCAGATGATTATCGGAGCGACGCCGGAGAGTGATTATCAGATTGTCCGTGTAGCGGAGTCGCTTTATCGGAAGTTTGACCTGAAGAGAGTATTTTACTCCGCGTTTGTCCATGTCAATGATGACTCCGCCCTTCCGGCAAGGTCGGATTATGGTCCTCCGCTTTTGCGGGAACACCGCCTCTATCAGGCCGACTGGCTTCTCAGGTACTATCATTTTTCGGCGGATGAGCTTCTGTCAGAGGAACGCCCGAATTTTAATCTGGTGCTGGACCCGAAATGTGACTGGGCACTGAGGCATCTGGAGTGTTTCCCGGTGGAGGTAAACCAGGCGGATTATGAGACACTGCTCCGGGTGCCGGGGATCGGATACACATCCGCCAGAAGGATTGTCCGGGCACGCAGGACGGGGATACTGGATTTTCCGGATCTGAAGAAGATGGGAGTGGTGTTGAAGTGGGCGCTTTATTTTCTAACCTGCCGGGGAAAGATGATGTATCCGGTCCGGATGAATGAGGATTTTATCCTTCGGAATCTTCTGGACCCGCGGGAAAAGCTTCCAAAAGGACTGGGAGAGATCAGTTACAGACAGCTGTCGCTGTTTGACGATAAGCAGATAGAAGAGGTGAAAAGGTGAAGCGAAGATACATTTGTACAGATACTGTGACAGGAGTGTTGTCAGCCATCTATGATGCCTGGCTCTATGACAGAAAAGATACGGAAGCGGGGATCGTTTTCTGGGGCAGCGTACAGCAGGAGATGTTCTGCGAATACTGTGAAGTGAAGGAAGAAGAGAAAAAGGCCGCGGCGGTCCACAGACTGATCCGGAATCATCTGGGTGAGGAGGCTGAGACGGCGATTGGGTATGCGCTGCTGTCCGAAGACCCTGGAAAGGGGACGGCGGTACTGCGCACGATGATAGAGGCACAGAATCTTCCGGAGGGAAAGCGGATTATGGGACATTTATCACATCCGGCAGTGCAGAAAGTGTTTGAGCTGAGCCGGAATGTCAGCAGGGAGTCCCATGCATGGACGGAGTTTCTGCGTTTCCGTGAGCTTTCGGGAGGAATTTTATATGCCGGTATTACTCCCCGTAATTTTGTCCTGCCAAGTATTGCGGATCATTTTTCCAACCGGTTCCCTCTGGAGAATTTTGTGATCTGTGATGAGACGCATTGTGCCTATCTGCTCCATCCAAAACAAAAGTCCTGGATTATTTTCCGGGATGAAGAGAGAAAATGGGAGATCGAAGCGTCCTGCTCCAGCCAGGAGGAGGAGTGGCAGCGGCTGTGGAAAGGATTTAAGAAAAGTGTGACGATTCAGGAGCGGAAGAATCGGAAATTACAGCAGATGAATATGCCGCTGAGGTACCGAAGCGGCATGTCGGAATACCAGGATGTGCGCGGAAAATCCTAGAAACCGACAGCCATGACAGGGGGATTTTTGAGCGGTTTTGACAAAGAAAATGCAAATGACAGGAAAATACTGGCATTTTTATAGATTGATTTTCAAAAAAGATGATGGCATAATACATTGGAACACAGAAGGGAGTGTATTCAAATGGAACATAAACGAGAAATCAGATTAACCCCTGCCGATGTCCATGAGTTTGTCACATCCGCAGAACAGTGCGATTTCGATATCGATGTATTTTACAATCGATTCACCGTGGATGCCAAATCGATTTTAGGCGTTTTCAGTCTGGATCTGAACAAAACTCTGACTGTGCAATATGCTGGAATCGATCCGAATTTTGAGGCAACTTTGAATAAATTCTGCGTCGCTTAGGCGGTCAGGCAGTAGGGTATAGGAAAAAGAGAAGTGCTTCCATTCCGCAGGAGCGGGAGGGAGGGCTTCTTTTTTTTGACTCTGATATGTTATAATAGACAGGATCAGTAGAAATAGAAAAAGACAGGAACGGGAAATGGAAGAGAAGAAAGAAGAAAAAATCCGGATTTCCGTGCGGAATCTGGTGGAGTTTATTCTAAGAGAAGGGGATCTGGACAACCGTCAGGGAGGAGGAAGCGACAAAGAAGCCATGCTGCTTGGCGGAAGGATTCACCGGAAGATTCAAAGACAGATGGGCGGCGGCTATCACGCTGAGGTGCCGCTTCAGATTGTTGTACCCTGTGAAAAACTGGATATTGTAGTTGAAGGAAGGGCGGACGGTATCATTGAAGAGGAAGACCGTACGGCGGTTGATGAAATCAAAGGGATCCTTCAGGATCTGGAGCTGATCAGAGAGCCGAAGAAACTGCATCTGGCTCAGGCAAAATGCTATGCATACATTTATGCCGGCAAGAAAGAGCTGTCCCGGATCGGAGTACAGATGACCTACTGCCAGATGGAGACGGAGGAAGTGAAGCGCTTTTACCAGGAGTTCTCCTATGATGAGCTGGAAGAGTGGTTTCTGGACCTGGTACATCAGTATGAAAAGTGGGCTCTGTTTCAGATTGAGTGGAGGAGAAAAAGAAACTGCTCCATCAAGAAAGTGGAGTTTCCGTTCGGATACCGGGAAGGACAAAAGGATCTGGTGGTATCGGTCTACCGTTCCATTCTCCGGAAAAAAAAGCTCTTTATCCAGGCGCCAACCGGGGTCGGAAAGACGATTGCAACCGTATTCCCGGCCGTCAAAGCTGTCGGGGAGGGGCTGGCCAACCAGATTTTCTATCTGACCGCAAAGACCATTACCAGGACGGTGGCAGAAAAAGCATTTCTGACATTGAAAGAGCAGGGACTTGCCTATAAGGTGATTACACTGACCGCAAAGGAAAAGATCTGTTTCTGTGAGAAGGCAGATTGCAATCCGGATGCCTGTCCGTATGCGAAGGGGCATTTTGACCGGGTGAATGATGCGGTTTATGATATGCTGACTCATACCGATGACATGAGTCGGGAGCAGATTGAAGCTTATGCCAGAAAACATACGGTCTGTCCCTTTGAAATGGCATTGGATCTGTCAGTCTGGACGGATGCGGTTATTTGTGATTACAATTATGTGTTTGATCCCAACGCACATTTGAAACGTTTCTTTGGAGAAGGGGCAAAGAGGGAGTACCTTTTTCTGATTGACGAGGCCCACAATCTGGTGGAGCGCGGAAGAGCCATGTACAGCGCTTCCATCTGCAAGGAGGATTTTCTGGAAGTCAGACGACTGGTCCGGGAAGAGGACGCAAAGCTTGCAAAGACGATCAGCGGGTGCAACGAACAGCTTCTGACGTTGAAGCGGGAGTGTCCGGGACATGCGCTGTATTCCAGTGTTTCACATCTTGTGCTACGGCTGATGAATGTAATGAGCGAGGCAGAGCGTTACCTTGAAGAGTGTAAAAAGGAGGAAATTCGGGAGAAGGTGCTGGATCTGTACTTTCAAATCCGGGATTTTCTTTACATACATGACCGTCTGGATGAGAACTATATGATCTACACGGAGCTTCCGGAAGATGGGAAATTTTATGTACGGCTGTTCTGTGTCAATCCGGCGGTTAATTTGAGTGAATACCTGAATTATGGCGTCAGTACCATCTTCTTTTCTGCCACGCTGCTTCCGATTCAATATTACAAAAAGCTGTTAAGTACTCAGACGGATGATTATGCAGTGTATGCGCATACGCCGTTTCCGGAGGAAAATAAAAGGGTTCTGATTGGAAGCGATGTCACGACCCGGTATACAAGACGTGGGGAAGAGATGTACGGGCGGTATGCCCGGTACCTGCTTGAGACGGTCCGGAAAAAAACGGGGAACTATCTTGCATTTTTCCCGTCATACCGGTTTTTGAATGATGTGTATGAGAGTTTTCAAAAGCTCAGGAATCCGGAAGATGAGCTGTTTTGTCTGATCCAGGACTCCGGGATGACGGAGGAGGAGCGGGAAGAGTTCCTGAATTACTTTGAACAGGAACGGCAGGGATCGCTGATCGGTTTCTGCGTGATGGGAGGCATTTTCTCGGAAGGAATTGACCTGACAGAAGAAAAGCTGATTGGAACGTGGATTATAGGGACCGGGCTTCCTCAGGTCTGTCTGGAGAGAGAGCTCTTGAAGCAGTATTTTGACGAGAAAGGGATGAATGGATTTGATTATGCTTACCTGTATCCTGGCATGAATAAAGTCATGCAGGCGGCAGGGCGGGTGATCCGTACCGATACGGACCGGGGAATGATTTTCCTTTTGGATGAACGCTTCCAGTTCGGGCAGTACCGGGCGGTGTTCCCAAGAGAATGGAGTCAGGCGAAATCCATCCGGCTTTCTCAGACAGCCGATGAGGTGGAAGCGTTCTGGAAGAGCCAATCGTAAAAAAAAGAATCCGGACCGCGTTTTGCGGCCGGATTCTTAAAAATAGTCAAGAAAAGCCTGTACGGAACGGGACATGGGAATCCGGTCGTTGTAGGCGATCAAGAGCTGCCGTTTGGGCAGCTCTTCTTTCGTCTCTACAATAAAAAGCCCCTCCGAATCACGGCTTAAACAGTAGTCTGGAATAAATGCGATGCCGAGACCGATTTTGGCAAGATCGATTAAAAGGTCATTGCTGCTCAGTTCAATTTCCGGAACCAGATCCAGCTGGTGCTGTTGAAACAGGCTGTGGAGAAATTCGCTTGTTGTGCTTTTTCTGTCCAGCATCAGGATCGGCTGTTCCAGAAGCTCCTGATAGGTGAGTTGTTTCCCCTTCAGATGGGAGAAGGAGTCATTAGCGATAAAGACATCCTGAAAGGTCTTGATTTTCTTGACTGTGGACAGTTGATTGATATAGTTGTTCGGGTAATTGATGAAAATCAGATCTACCTGTCCATTCTCCAGAAGGTCCACACATTTGATAGAGGTCTGGTTGGTCACCTTAATGTGAGAATTTGGGAAACTGCGGTGAAAGCGTTCCAGATACGGGACAAGGAAGTACCTGCAGATCGTATCGCTTGCGCCGATCCGGATCTGTCCGCCTGTGGAAGAGGACTCCAACAGCTGGTTTTCCCCGCGCTTGATCAGATTCATGGCGGGCTCCACATGGCGTAGAAGGATTTCTCCTTCCGGCGTCAGCTGCACCTTTTTTGTGCTGCGGATAAATAAAACCTGATCCAGCTTTTTTTCCAGCGCCTTGATGGACTGGCTGACAGCGGACTGAGAAATATAAAGCTGCTTGGATGCCTCGGAAAAACTTAAGGTCGATGCAACGTAATAAAAGACTTTATATAATTCATAATTGATATCCATCATAAGCCCTCCTTATAAATTATAGCTCTATTATAAGGAAAGAACGTAAAAAAAACAAGGTGCAAAAGTTTTACTGGAAGGATGGGGCGTAAGCCTCTATAATAAAAAGGAACACAGACAGAAAAGGACGGCGATAAAAATGAAAACAAAAAAGATCCTACATGGATTTCTGGCGGCAGCCGCAGCGGTCTCACTGATCCTGATTTTGTTCCTGAGTGCTTTTGAGATTGCCGCGTACAGTGATTTTGGCTTTTATGAAAAGGAATATGAAAAGTACGAAATTCAAAATATGCTTCCGATGAAGATGGATGATATCATGGATGTCACGGAGAAAATGATGGCTTATCTGAAAGGGGACCGGGATGAGCTTTCCGTTTCTACAACCATTGACGGAAAAGAACAGGATTTTTTTAATGATCAGGATCGTTTCCACATGGGGGAAGTCCGGGATCTGTTCCTGGGAGGATTTGCCCTTCGAAGAGCGGCGGCAGTGATTCTGGTTGCTGCAGTTGTGCTTCTTCTGATCTTAAAGGCGGATATCCGAAGGATTCTGCCCAAGGCCTATGAGATTACGGTGGGAGTGTTTCTGGCTCTGGTCCTCTTCCTTGGCATTGCAATTTCCGTGAACTTTGACCGGTGCTTTGTGATTTTCCATGAGCTGTTCTTCGACAATGATCTGTGGATGTTCGACCCGGCCACAGATTATATGATCCGAATGCTGCCGGAAGGATTCTTTCTTGACATGACCATTCGGATTGGAGGATTTTTCCTTGCCTTCCTGATTTTCTTTGAGCTGATCTGCATGGGACTGAGGATCTGGAGAAAGAAAAAGGGAATTAGGACAGCTTATAAGTAAATTTAAATATATTAATTATACTTATCAAGAAAAATATGATACACTAAGGTCAGAATCGAATAATCTTTAACAAAGAAGAATGGAGGAACTTCATGAGCGGTGTAAAACGTGTATATGCAGAGAAAAAACAGGATTTTGCCGTGCAGGCGAAAGCATTAAAACACGAAATCAAAAGCTACCTTGGGATTTGCGACGTGACCAATGTCCGCGTGCTGATCCGCTATGATATTGAAAATCTGTCAGACGAGACATTTGAGAGGGCGTGCAACGGTGTATTCGCTGAGCCGCCGGTAGATACTTTATATAAAGAAACTTTCCCGATGAAGGGGGACGAGCGTGCCTTTTCCGTAGAATATCTGCCGGGACAGTTTGACCAGAGAGCGGATTCTGCTGTACAGTGCGTGCAGTTTATTCGCGAGGATGAAAAGCCGGTAATCAAGACGGCGACGACCTATGTAATTGAGGGAAAGGTAAGCGATGAGGAGTTTGCTGCGATCAAGGCACACTGCATCAACCCGGTGGACTCCAGAGAGACCGGAATGGAAAAGCCGGACACGTTGGTGACAAAGTTTGAGGAGCCTGCAGATGTTCTGATTTTCGATGGCTTTCAGAATATGGAAGAGGGAAGCTTAAAAGAGCTTTATGATTCCCTTGGACTGGCTATGACATTCAAGGACTTCCTTCATATTCAGAATTATTTCCGGAATGAGGAGAAACGGGATCCGTCCATGACAGAGATCCGGGTACTGGATACTTACTGGTCCGATCACTGCCGTCACACCACATTCTCCACAGAGCTTACGAATGTTACCTTCGGGGAAGGAGATTACCGGGAACCGATGGAGGAGTCCTACCGGGAATATTTACAGACTCACAGTGAGATTTTCAAAGGCAGAGAGGACAAGTTTGTCTGCCTGATGGATCTTGCCCTGATGGCGATGAGAAAGCTGAAAAAGGAAGGAAAGCTTCAGGACCAGGAGGAGTCCGACGAGATCAATGCGTGCAGCATCGTTGTACCGATCGAAGTGGACGGGAAGGAAGAAGAGTGGCTTGTCAACTTTAAGAATGAAACCCACAATCATCCGACGGAGATCGAGCCGTTCGGAGGTGCAGCGACCTGCCTTGGAGGAGCAATCCGCGATCCGCTTTCCGGACGTACCTATGTATATCAGGCGATGCGTGTGACAGGAGCGGCGGATCCGACCGTTTCTGTGAAAGACACGTTGAAAGGGAAGCTTCCGCAGAAGAAACTCGTCAGAGAAGCTGCTCATGGATACAGTTCCTACGGAAACCAGATCGGACTTGCCACAGGCATGGTAAAAGAGATCTACCATCCGGACTATGTGGCAAAACGTATGGAGATTGGTGCGGTGCTTGGCGCTGCTCCGAGACGTGCGGTTATCCGGGAGACATCCGATCCAGGTGATATCATTATTCTCCTGGGCGGACGGACAGGAAGGGACGGATGCGGCGGTGCAACCGGTTCTTCCAAAGTGCATACAGAAGCATCCATTGAGACCTGCGGTGCGGAGGTTCAGAAAGGAAATGCGCCGACCGAGCGGAAGATTCAGAGAATGTTCCGCAGAGAAGAAGTCAGCCGTCTCATCAAGAAGTGTAATGACTTTGGAGCCGGAGGAGTTTCTGTTGCCATCGGAGAGCTGGCAGACGGTCTGAGAGTGGATCTGGACAAGGTTCCGAAGAAATACGCAGGACTTGACGGAACAGAGATTGCCATTTCCGAGTCCCAGGAACGGATGGCTGTGGTAGTGGATCCAAAAGATGTCAAACAGTTTTTGGCATATGCGAAAGAGGAGAACCTGGAGGCAGTGGAAGTGGCTGTGGTAACAAAAGAACCTCGCCTTGTGCTCTCCTGGAGAGGAAAAGAGATTGTCAATATTTCCCGTGCATTCCTCGATACAAACGGAGCGCATCAGGAGACGGAAGTCTTTGTTGAGATTCCGTCCAAAGACGGCAACATGCTGGAAGAACGCAAAGATGTGCCGGATGTGAAAGAAGCATGGATGAATACATTAAAAGACCTTAACGTATGTTCGCAGAAAGGTCTGGTGGAGATGTTTGACGGCTCCATCGGAGCTGGATCTGTCTTTATGCCGCACGGCGGAAAATACCAGATGACAGAGACTCAGACCATGGTTGCCAAGCTTCCGGTACTCAAAGGGGCATGTGATACGGTGTCCATGATGAGTTTCGGCTTTGATCCGTATCTTTCCAGCTGGAGTCCGTATCACGGAGCAGTCTATGCAGTGACAGAATCCATTGCAAAGATCGTAGCTTCCGGCGGAGACTACCGGAAGATCCGGTTTACTTTCCAGGAATATTTCCGCAGAATGACCGAAGATCCAAAACGCTGGAGTCAGCCGTTTGCAGCACTCCTTGGTGCTTACAGCGCACAGATTGGATATGGACTGCCGTCCATTGGAGGAAAGGACAGTATGTCCGGAACCTTCCAGGATATCGATGTGCCTCCGACACTGGTTTCCTTTGCTGTGGACATTGCGAAGGTTGGAGACATCATTACTCCGGAACTCAAGACAGCAGGCAATAAGCTTGTATGGCTCCGGATTGAAAAGGATCAGTACAGCCTGCCGGTTTACAGTCAGGTCATGGATCAGTACGGCAAATTCCGTGAGGATATCCAGAACGGAAATATCGTTTCCGCATATGCTCTGGATCGCCACGGTATTGCAGTGGCCGTCAGCAAGATGGCATTCGGAAACGGCATGGGTGTCAAGATTGAGCACAATGTAGATCCGAGAGATTTCTTTGCTCCGGGATTTGGAGATCTCATCGCAGAAGTACCGGCAGACAGAGTCGGAAAACTTGCGATTACCTATACAGTGATCGGTGAAGTGACAGATGACGCCGCCTTCTCCTATGGAAATACACAGATGACACTGGCGGAAGCAGAAGAAGCATGGAAAGCGCCGCTGGAAAAGGTATTTGCAACCAGATCTGGAGAGACAGCAAAGATGGAGCGGGTATCTGTGACACCGGCGGATCCGAAAGCGCAGATTACAGAAGATGGTTGCTATGATACAAAAGAGATCCATATCTGTGCGCATAAGATTGCACAGCCGACGGTCTTCATTCCGGTATTCCCAGGAACGAACTGCGAGTACGACAGTGCGAAAGCGTTTGAACGGGCCGGGGCAAAGGTGATTACAAAAGTATTCCGGAATCTGGATGCGGCAGACATTCGTGATTCTGTGGCAGAGTTTGAAAAGGCCATCGGACAGTCTCAGATCATCATGTTCCCAGGCGGATTTTCCGCAGGGGATGAGCCGGACGGATCTGCAAAATTCTTTGCGACCGCATTCCAGAACGCAAAGATGAAAGAGGCAGTAGAGAAGCTTTTAAATGAGAGAGACGGTCTTGTGCTTGGTATCTGTAATGGATTCCAGACACTGATCAAGCTTGGCCTGGTTCCGCACGGTAAGATTGTCGGACAGACCAGTGATGCTCCGACTCTGACTTATAATACGATCGGCCGTCATATTTCCAAGATGGTTTATACAAAAGTAGTAAGCAATAAATCTCCGTGGCTTCAGATGGCAGAGCTTGGCGGTGTCTATACCAACCCGGCTTCCCATGGAGAGGGACGGTTTGTGGCAAACGAGGAATGGCTCAAAACCCTCTTTGCAAATGGCCAGGTGGCAACGCAGTACTGCGATCTGGAGGGCAATGTGACGATGGACGAGGAATGGAATGTCAACGGTTCCTACTGTGCGATCGAAGGTATCACAAGCCCGGATGGTCGTGTACTTGGTAAGATGGCGCATTCCGAGCGTAGAGCGGACGGTGTGGCGATCAATATTTACGGGGAACAGGATCTGAAGATCTTTGAATCCGGCGTCGCATATTTTAAATAAGATCGAAAATGTGAGAAAAGGGAGGACAGTTCCAAAAGGGGATGTCCTCCCTTGTGCATCCGGAAGTTTGACAGAAGAAATTACGGTGATTATAATAAAAACGTAAAACTGCCGGAAGGGTTATCAAGGGAGGAATAGATGTGCCGTCCAGTAAGATCGGAAAATATATCTCTATTTTAAATCGTCAGTCTCAGAAATATCTGCACCATCTCGTGGAGCAGTATGGGATTGGGTATTCCAGTTATTATTTTGTAATGTATATCGGCGCCAACCCAAAATGCAGTCAGCGGGAAATGTGTGAATCCATGGCGATGGATCAGGCTATGGCCACAAGGGAGATGCGCCGCCTGGAAAAGAGTGGATATATTATCAGAGAAAAGCGCCCTGGCAATGCAAAAACATACGAGATTTCCTTGTCGGAAAGTGGAAAAAAACTGTATCTGGAGCTGAAAGACAAGCTGACAGAATGGTGGGGAGAGCTGATGGAAGAAAGTCGAATCGATCCGGAGCCGTTTTCAAGACAGCTGCAGACCCTGGCCAGAGCCGCTTATCAAAAAGCTGCGGGGAGCGTAGAACAAGAAGAGAAGACCAGGAAGAAGCGGTAAAAAAATCTTGACAACACTATCAAAATGCTTTACAGTGTTAAAGAAGAAAAGCGGTGTATGTTTATGCAGGCTTTTGAGTGAAAAGGTAGGAGGAAGATATTATGTCGTATGTAGATGAAGTGATTGACCTTGTGGTAAAGAAAAATCCAAACGAACCGGAATTCCACCAGGCTGTGAAAGAAGTGCTGGAGTCTCTCCGTGTCGTGATTGAGGCAAATGAGGACAAATACAGAAAAGAAGCACTGTTAGAAAGACTCACAGAGCCGGAAAGACAGCTGTTATTCCGTGTTCCATGGGTAGATGACAATGGACAGGTTCACGTCAACAAGGCGTACCGTGTACAGTTCAACAGCGCCATCGGACCATACAAGGGGGGACTCAGACTTCATCCGTCAGTGAACTTAAGCATTATCAAATTCCTTGGATTTGAACAGATTTTCAAAAACTCTCTGACAGGACTGCCGATCGGAGGAGGAAAAGGAGGATCTGACTTTGATCCAAAAGGAAAATCTGACAGAGAGATTATGGCATTCTGCCAGAGCTTCATGACAGAGCTCTGCAAATACATCGGAGCCGATACAGATGTCCCTGCCGGTGATATCGGAACAGGAGCAAGAGAGATCGGATATATGTTCGGACAGTATAAGAGAATTCGCGGCGTATTCGAAGGTGTTCTTACCGGAAAAGGACTGACCTACGGAGGATCCCTTGTCCGTACGGAAGCAACCGGATACGGACTGCTCTACTTTACAGAAGAAATGTTAAAACTGGCGGGCAAGGACATGAAAGACAAAGTCGTTGCCATCTCCGGAGCAGGAAATGTTGCCATCTACGCAGCGGAAAAAGCCGCACAGATGGGTGCCAAGGTTGTGACTATGAGCGATTCTACCGGATGGATCTACGATCCGGAAGGCATTGATCTGGATGCAATCAAAGAAATCAAAGAAGTAAAACGTGCAAGACTGACTGAATACAAGACATACCGCCCGAATTCCGAATACCACGAAGGTGCAGGCGTATGGTCTGTAAAATGTGATATCGCACTTCCGTGTGCAACACAAAATGAACTGCACCTGGAAGATGCAAAACAGCTTGTGGCAAACGGCTGTATTGCAGTAGCGGAAGGAGCCAACATGCCGACTACAATGGAAGCAACCGAGTACTTACAGGAAAACGGTGTACTCTTTGCACCTGGAAAAGCATCCAATGCCGGCGGAGTAGCAACCTCTGCACTGGAAATGTCACAGAACAGCGAACGTTTAAGCTGGTCCTTTGAAGAAGTAGATGAAAAGCTGAAAAATATCATGGTCAATATCTGCCACAACGCAGCAGACGCAGCAAAGAGATATGGATTCGAAGGAAACTACGTAGTAGGAGCAAACATCGCAGGCTTTGAAAAAGTCGCAGCGGCAATGGAGGCTCAGGGAATCGTCTAAGATGAAAAAACGGTAAATCAACACGAAAAAAACTGTGTCAAAAAAGATAAAAAAAGTGTTGACATTTGTTAGATGTTAATAGTATAATAATCAAGCGGGTTGCGAAAGCGACCCGCGATACATGGGATCTTAGCTCAGCTGGGAGAGCATCTGCCTTACAAGCAGAGGGTCATAGGTTCGAGCCCTATAGGTCCCACTTCGTAAGAAATTACGAAACATACGGCGGGATAGCTCAGTTGGCTAGAGCATACGGTTCATACCCGTAGTGTCGCTGGTTCGAATCCAGTTCCCGCTACTCCAAATTCATAAGTACAAAAAAAGAGACGAAAGTCTCTTTTTTTGTTGTGTTTTACTTTCGGCGGGGACGTGTTCCGATACACAGGTACACGACGTAAATGACAAAAAAACCCCCGAAACCCGCATAAAATAAGGC
>CAJFMZ010000029.1 GCA_904393575.1 uncultured Sellimonas sp.
AATCTGTGGAGAGCACGGTGGAGATCCAAGCTCCGTAGAATTCTGCCATAAACTTGGCCTGAACTACGTATCCTGCTCACCATTCCGTGTACCGATCGCTAGACTTGCAGCAGCACAGGCAGCTATCAACAACAAATAGGACAAGCAGATATAGAGAAATTTATATTTGACAAACAAAGGGGACCATCGCACGAAGTGCGACGGTCCCCTTTTTATGTAACTTCTTCGCTACTATATTATAAAGTTTTATAATGAACATTGAGAAAGAATTGAATCAATTTAGAAAAAAAGTTATACTATCTATAAGAAAGTAACTTTTAAAAAGATAAGATACATCCCTGAAAGAAGGTGATACAATGCGTTATACGATAGACGAAATCCAAGAAAAAGTAAAAAAAACAGCTCAAAAATATAAAATTCAACAGATAATTTTGTTTGGTTCGTATGCAAAAGGAACAGCTACAGAAGAAAGTGATATTGATTTTGTGGTGCATTATGGAGAATATTGCCGTGGATTAAAGTGCATTGAGTTCCAGTTGGAGCTTGAAGATATGCTTGGTAAAGAGGTAGACGTAGTTAATATAAAACAGGTTCCTCATTATTTAACAAGGGACATTTTAAAGGAAGGTCTTATTTTATATGATGTTGACAGAACAAGAGACGAAATTGATCGAAGAAATAATCAGGTATTGCGAGGATATACAGAAATTACACAGGCAGTATAAATCTGATTTTGGACGCTATGAAACAGAAATTGCATATCAATATGCAGTAAATCTTTGCTTAATACAAATAGGCGAGGCAGCCGGAAAACTTATTCACAAAGACCATATAGTGAAGGAACACCCAGAGATCGAATGGAGAAATATCTATGGATTGAGAAACCGTATTACGCATGGATATGGTAGTATTGATCTACAGATCACATTTGAGATAAGTATTCACGACATTCCTAAACTGCAAAAAGATTGTGAACAGATCTTAAAAGTAAACTGCTTGGGAAATTTTTCGGAAAAGCAGTTTGATGATCTTTCAATGGAATTTAAAAAGTAATGAGATAAATGAAATATTTTCTCAATGCATGAAGGAACTGTCTGACAGCTTTTACTGTGAAATCGATCTGTTACAAAATGTGGGCTTGACCAATCCAGATATTCAGATTCAAGTTCTGCCGGAACTAAGTGGAAACAAAATGGCGGCGATTGGAAGTTATGGAGCCGTTGGAATGTCCGGCGATTACAAAGAAGAAGCCTATGATATCTTGACCCGGTTTTTATATCGTGAGAAACAGGACAATCCAGACGCCAGCGGCTAATAACTCTATGTTAAATCCTGATAAAAAGAAAACAGAAATTCATATCTGCACGATTACTTTTACCCAAATTTAACTCAAATCAGACCACAGACAACATAAAGGAAAGCTATACTTTTCATAAAAGGGAAGAACAGCTTTCTTTTTTATTTTATGAAAAGTCTATATGGTAAAGGAGACCTGCATATGGTAAAAATCTATGTCATCGACACCAATGTTCTCATTCAGAATCCGGAGGCCCTGTTAAGTTTTGAGGATAATCAGGTGATTCTGCCTGTTGTGGTACTGGAAGAGCTGGATAATCTCAAGAAGGCGGATGGTGAGAAGGGAAGAAATGCAAGGGCAGCGATCCGTATTCTGGAGGAACTCCGGCAAAAGGGCGATCTGCTGGAAGGAATCGGGCTGGCATCGGGCGGGATGGTTCGTGTGGAAAAGAACTTTGTGAACGTGCAGCTGCCGGAGGATCTTCCAGAAGAAAAAATGGATAACCGGATCCTGAAAGTCTGTAAAGGGCTGGCGGAGTCATCCGGAGAACAGGTTATTCTGGTGACAAAAGATATCCTTCTGAGAATCAAGGCTCAGATGATCGGGATCCGGGCGGAAGATTACACGACAGAGCAGGTAGTAGAATATGAAGGGCAGTATAAAGGAAGAATAGAAGTATATGTACCGGAAGAGAAATTCAAAGAGTTTAAGAAAAAGGGAGTCCCGGTGGAGGACGTCTATCTTTCCGATGAGCAGGGGAACCGGATGGTGCCAAAGCTGGAAGAAAATGAATTTGTGATTCTGAAAGCGGATCAGTCTGCAAAGAAAACCCAGCTGGGGCGAGTGGAAAAGGGTATGATTAAAAAACTGGAATACCGGAAAATCCAGCCTTACGGTGTTTCTCCGAGAAATGCAGGACAGTACTTCGTACAGGAGGCACTGATGCAGCCGGCCGAAAAGGCCCCTCTTGTGATCATCAAGGGCATGGCCGGGACCAGTAAGACCTTCTATACACTGGCAGTAGGACTGGAAAAGCTCCTGAACAATCCGACAGGAGAGTACCGGAGAATCCTGATCTCAAGGCCAAATGCCCAGTTTGACTCGGATATCGGATTTCTGCCGGGGGACGAGCAGGAGAAGATTTCACCCTTGATGCGCCCGGTTATCGACAATCTGGAGCAGTTGATCGATTCCAACGAAGAAGAGCGGTACAAAGATGAACGGGAACTGAAAGGAAAGATAGACGAGATTTTTGAACGGGGGCTGATTCAGACGGAAGCACTGAATTATATTCGCGGGCGGTCTATCGTAAAAACCTATCTTGTGATTGACGAAGCCCAGAACATGACGCCGAATCAGGTCAAAGGCATCATTACACGGGCAGGAAAAGGAACGAAAATCATTCTTCTTGGAGATACCAATCAGATTGACCGGCCGATGCTGGATGAACGGACCAACGGACTGAGCTATGCATCTGAATATATGAAGGGCAGTCCGCTCTGCTGGCAGGTGACCTTCTCTCCGGAGGAATGCGAACGGTCCCTCCTTGCCATGGACGCAATTACGAGATTATAAAAGGAGCCTGATGAATGACATGACGAAAACAGAAACAAAAGAAATCAGTTACCGGCAGATTAAGAAAAATGAGGAAATCAATCTTTTGATTGAACGGGGAAACCAGGTATTGAATTCCCTGGGCTATACAGAACATTCCCGAAAGCATGCCGCAAAGGTGGCGGAAACGGCAGGAAAGATCCTGACGGATCTTGGATATTCAGAAAAGGAAATCCGGCTGAGCAAGATTGCGGGGTATATGCATGACATCGGAAACAGCATTAACAGACATGACCACGCCCACACGGGAGCACTGATGGCTTATGGAATCCTGAAAGATCTGGGGATGGCGCTTACAGATGCGATTACCGTGGCAACAGCGATCGGAAACCACGATGAAGCGACAGGAACGGCGGTGGACGTGGTATCAGCGGCACTGATTCTGGCGGATAAGACGGATGTCCGCAGAAACCGGGTACAGAATCAGACCATTGCCAATTTTGACATTCATGACCGGGTCAATTATGCAGCGCTGACTTCTGTTCTGGAAGTAAAACGGGAGAAACAGGTGATTCAGATGGATCTGGTTCTGGATGATGAAATGTGCAGTGTGATGGATTATTTCGAGATTTTTCTGGAACGGATGATGATGTGTAAACGGGCAGCAGAAGTGCTGGGATGTAAATTTAAGCTTGTGGCCAATGGAAATAAAGTGTGCTGATCTGTTCCGGCCGGGCCAATAGAAGTCCGGCCAGAATCAGAAACGATGATTTTTTTGCCGAAAACAATTAATCGGTTGTCCGGCGCCGGATCAAGATCGGAGTCACGACTTTGTGAATCGGTTCTGTAAGAGGAACCGGTTTTCTTTTTTTGCGCTCTTCCATCTGGGAAGAGAGAAGCTTCATGGCTTCCTGAGCGATCAGCGGGATCTGCTGACCGACTGTGCTGGTCGGAATGACGGCCTCCTCGGAGATCGGAGAATTATCAAAACCGATGATCCGGTAGGTGTCCGGAAGCTTTCCGTACTTCTGAAAGAGAAGATTCAAAAGGACGTTGGCGTGGGTGTCGTTTGCCATGAAGATGCCTTTTTTCTGATTCGGATACTTTGCTTCGATCTGTTCCAGAATCTCCGATATCTTTTCCCGGTTTTCGGCGAAAGTATTTCCAAGATGGGTCAGAATCAGTTCATAGGGAATCTGATTATTCCGGCACAGATCTGTAAATCCCCGGATTCGACCAGATGCAGGAACATTTTCGGGAATGTTGCCGTTGACATGAATCAAAATGTCACAGTTACACTTTCTTAGCAGGCTTGCAGCCTGCACACCGCCCAGATAGTTGTCTGAGTTGACGCTGCATATATACTGGTCTTCGCGTTCAATTCCCACTACAGGGACATGATAGCCGGCCAGCTCTTTGGAAGGAATCGTAGGACTTAAAATAATCATTCCTTCAATATTGTAGGCAAGCAGTTCTTCGATATACTGACGCTCTATATCCGCCTGTGCATTGCCGGTAAAAACGAGAAACTTGTATCCGTAGGTTTCATATGTGGCAAGAATCTGATTCAGCATCTCGGAATAGTAGTGCATATACAGGTTGGGAATGATAATACCGACAAATTCGGTTTTCCCACTTGCCAGAATCCGTCCTACTTTATTTTCTTTGTAGTCCAGAGCCACCAGAGCATCTGCGATTTTCTGCTGATTTTCCAGAGTCAGGGAATCCGGATTATTAAAATATCTTGAAATGGTTGTTTTTGAAAAATTGGTATAAGCCGCAATATCGGCGAACGTGACTTTTTTACTTTTCATGTTCCAGCTCCTTTCTTTGCGGTCAGAGATCACTCTGATCGTTTTCAGTATAACAAATATAGAGGAAGTAAATCAATAAATAACCGGTTTTGTAACCGGTTTTGTTGAAGATACACAAATTCTGAAAACAGGATTTGGAACATGTGCCGAATCGAAAAAACAGCATTGACAAAACAGGACAGGAAGCATATGATGTCATTAAAGGAACCGGTTACTTTACCGGTAACTCAAAGGCAACGAAATGTAAGAAAGAAGAAGGAGGAAGCGGGATGAGAAAACGGATACTTTGCCTGGCCGGAGTTCTTCTTGCTGTATCCTGTCTGGCCGGCTGTCAGAAGAAAGATCCGCAGCCCGGAGAAGTGGCAGGTTACGATGAGGGAGAAGAGTATTTATCCATCTGGGTACACTCGATCGAAGATACGGAAGAAGGACAGGCCTACAAAGAGTCGGTGGAGAGCTTTAATGAAGCGTATGACGGAAAGTACTTTGCGGACATCGAATTTGTGCCGAGAAATGACAGCGGAGGAGGATACTCCGATAAGGTCAATGCCTCTGTCATGGCGGGAGGCCTTCCGGATGTACTGACAGTGGATGGACCGAATGTGGCGGCTTACGCGGCCAACGGCATTATTCAGCCGCTGGCGGATCTGACAGAAGAAGAGAAAAGCGCATATCTGCCATCCATTATTGAACAGGGTACTTATGATGACAAGCTCTATGCGCTGGGAGTTATGGAATCCAGTGTAGGACTTTACTACAATAAGGACATCCTGGAAGAAGCGGGAATTGATGTACCGGATGCGGATCATCCATGGACCTGGTCAGAATTCCTTGATATTCTGGAAGAATTAAAACCAATGATGGACGAGATGGGAGGATATCCTCTTGATATGACATTTCCGGTTGGTGAGACGAGTATTTATTACTTCGCACCGTTTGTCTGGTCCGGAGGCGGAGAGCTGGTAAGTGACGATGGACTTACAGTAGACGGATACTTCAATTCCGATAAGACGATTGCGGCAATGAAGTATTTCCGGACGATTGTAGAAGACAAGTACATGTCCGAGGCGCCGATCGACAATCTGTTTGAAAGCGGAAGAGCGGCATTTAAATTTGACGGGGCATGGGAAGTCAATACGATTTATAACAGCTATCCGGATATCGATCTGGGAGTTGCCCCGTATATTGTAAGCGATGACTGGCAGGGAGAGACGTACACACCGACCGGATCCTGGGCTTTTGCGGCATCCTCGGAGACGAAAGACATTGAGGGAGCCACAGAGCTGGTCAAATGGATGAGCGGTGTGGACAGCGGAATCCGGATCTGGAATATGACGAAGAACTTCCCTTCCACCTATGAAGCTTTTGAAAATATCGATGTATTCCAGACGGATGAGAATTACAGTGCTCTATACAACCAGTTGAGTACATATGGACATCCAAGGCCGAAAACGCCGGTATATCCTCAGGTGAGCACCTGTTTCCAGGAGACGCTGGAGAGTGTTGCGCTTGGAGGAAAAGATGCCTCGTCAGAGCTTGACAAGGCAGTGGAACGGATTGATGCAAAATTGGAACGTTATACAAGGGAGTAAAAGATGAAAAAAAAGAATTCAATTCTTGGAATGGCTTTTTTCGGCCCGGCACTGGTCCTTCTGACCGTGTTTTTATTCCTGCCGATGGTACTTACTCTGGTATTCAGTTTTACCGATTACTTTGCGCTGAACCCGGAGCTGACCCATTTTGTCGGACTGGAAAACTATTTCAATATATTTAAGGACGAACTGTTTGTTAAGTCATTTTTAAACACTGTGAAATTTGTTATTATCATTGTGCCGTTACAGTGCATCGGCGCTCTGGTGCTGGCGCTTGCGATCAACAAGGCGGCACACTGCAAGAAGTATTTTAAGGTAGCGTTTTTCGTGCCGGTTGTCATGTCACTGGCGGTTGTATCTACATTGTGGATGCAGATTTACAGCCCGGAGGGAATCCTCAATACGATTCTTGGACAGTTTGGCATTGACGCACAGCCGTTTATCCACAGTGCGGATCAGGCGCTTCCATCCATCGCCATCATGAGTGTATGGCAGGGAGTCGGATACCAGATGATTATTTTCCTGGGAGGACTTCAGAATATCAACCCGGCCTTATATGAGGCGGCAGAGATGGATCATGCAAGCTCCTGGCAGAAATTTAAAGATATTACACTTCCGGAACTGAAACCACTTTGTGTTTTTGTTTTTATTACCGTTACAATCGGCGCATTCCGAATGCTCGTTCAGCCGATGGTAATGACAGGCGGAGGACCGGATCATTCCACTTATACGATCGTGTACGATATTTACGAAACCGGTACAGTCAACTGGGAGATGGGACTTGCGTCTACGATGGCGATTGTATTTACCGTATTCGTAGTCATTCTGACGATCATTCAGAACGTATTGACAAAAGACAGGGAGGGAAGAAAACATGGTAACAAAAAAGCAAAAGCGAATTAACTGGATCCTGGTAGCCATTCTGCTGGTACTTTCTATCTTCTTCCTGTTTCCGGTCATCTGGATGCTGGCAAACTCATTCAAACCGGATGCAGCGATCACAGCAGATATGAATTCCATCGCGGCATTCATCCCACCGGCGCCGGGAGGAAATTTCTTTGAAAATTATGTTTCCATCATTACGGACACCAGCTTTTTAAGATATATGGGAAATACCCTTCTCTATGCGGCGATCCTGATTGTCCTGAGCATTGTGGTCAATGGACTTGCGGGATACGCACTGGCAAAGATTGACTTCCCGTTCCGGGAACAGTGGCTTTTGATCATCATGATGCTTTTGATCGTCCCGACAGAGACTGTCATTACCATTCATTTCCTGATTGTCGCAAAAGCAGGACTTTTGAATACGATTGTAGGATACATCCTGCCGCTGATTGTCAATCCATTTAATATTTTCCTGTTCCGCCAGGTATTCGTCAGTCTTCCAGACGATGTGTACGAGGCGGCGCAGCTGGATTTCTGCGGACCGGTGAAATATTTCTTTACCATGGTTCTGCCGATGTCCAAGACGGTTGTGGCAACAGTCAGTGTATTTACATTCCTGAATGTATGGAACGATTATCTCTGGCCGTCACTGGTATTTACATCCAGCGATCTTTTGACAGCGCAGATTGGTCTGAACTCCATTACATCCAACGAAAATACAACGATGGGCCAGACACTGGCAGTCATTACACTGGTAACTATCCCTGTGATCATCATTTACTCTCTGTTCTCCAAACAGATTGTAGAAGGTGTCACATCAACAGGTTCAAAGGAAGGTTAAAAAGATGAGTTTTATAGAGTTTAAGAATGTATGTAAAAGATATCCAGGATCAGACAAGAATACAGTGAATAATTTTAATCTGAATATTGAGGAAAAAGAATTTATTGCCTTTGTCGGACCGTCCGGCTGCGGAAAATCCACAACACTGCGTATGATTGCAGGATTTGAGGAAATTACAGACGGAGAGCTTTACATCGACGGCAAAAAGGTGAATGAAGTGGCGCCGAAGGACAGAGGAATCGCCATGGTATTCCAGAATTACGCACTGTACCCGCATATGACAGTAGAGAAAAATATCGGATACGGACTGAAAAACATGAAGATGCCGGCGGACGAGATCAAGAAAAAAGTGGACTGGGCCATTGACATTCTGGGACTGGAAGAGTACCGGTACAGAAAGCCGAAGAATCTTTCCGGTGGACAGCGGCAGAGGGTTGCCCTGGGACGTGCGATCGTCAAAAATCAGAAAGTATTCCTGATGGACGAACCTCTCTCCAACCTGGACGCCAAGCTCCGTGTCAGCATGAGAACTGAGATCAGCAAGCTCCACAGAACACTGGGGGCGACAACAATCTATGTTACTCACGACCAGGTGGAAGCTATGACTATGGCGGACCGGATCGTCATTATGAAAGACGGCGTGATTCAGCAGGTGGGTAAACCGATGGAACTTTATGATCATCCGGTGAATCAGTTTGTTGCCGGATTTATCGGATCTCCGCAGATGAATTTCTTTGATGTCACCGTAAAAGACAATCAGGTAATATTTAAAGATGGAAAGACACTGACATTGTCAGAAGGAACAGTAAAACGGCTGAATGGACGCCAGGGAGAGATGATTCTTGGAATCCGCGGCGAGGATGTCAAGATGGATGCGCAGAACATGGATCTGAACAGCGCGAATAAGCAGCATGCAGTGATCACAGACACGGAAGTCATGGGAAATGAAAACAATCTGTATTTTGAGTTCGGCGGTTCCCAGGCAGTGGCAAGAGTATCCAAATATGAGCTTAGCCAGGTCGGCGATCAGATCGAATTTGTCTTCATGCCGTCCAAGATGCACTTCTTTGACAAGGAGACCGGAATCAACTATACAGAATCACAGAATAAAAACTAGCAGGAGGAAGACGCTTCATTCGAGTGGAAAAAGAGAGAAAATGAAGAAACAAAGACTACGCTTAAAAGCACCAGACAACTGGATCAACGATCCGAACGGATTTATTTATTACAAAGGCTATTACCATGTATTTTATCAGTATTTTCCATATGCACCTCAGTGGGGGACGATGCACTGGGGACATGCGGTAAGTAAAAACCTTGTGGACTGGGAACATAAAGGGATTGCCCTGTTCCCGTCCAAGCGGGCGGACCAGAATGGATGTTTTTCCGGAAGCGCCGTGGAAAAAGATGGGAAACTTTATCTGTACTATACCGGAGTCCGCTACGAGAAAATTAATCCGGACAACGTTCATACCTGTCTGAACGAACAGTTTGAATCTGCACAGATGCTGATCTCTTCAGAAGATGGGTTTACGTTTGATAACTGTAATGGGAAGGAACAGATCATTCCTCCGATTACAGACCCGGAGATCGGAGACCGGACGCATACAAGGGATCCGAAAGTATGGGAAGGATCAGACGGCTGGTATATGGTGCTGGGAAGTACGATCCGGGAGAAGCAGGGAGAAGTGCTGATCTACAAAAGTACGGATCTGCACCAGTGGATCTACCAGAGCAAAGTGACGAAAGATCCAGGCTACGGCTGGATGTGGGAATGTCCGGATTATTTTGAAACCAAAGGCGGCAAAGTACTGCTTTTGTCTGCCATGGGACTTTTGAAAAATGGAGAGCGGGAGAAAAACCAGGCCATTTGTTTCAATGCCGAGTTTGATGAGAAAACCTGTGACATGCAGGTAGAGGATTCTTATCATTTTCTGGATTATGGAATGGATCTCTACGCACCTCAGACTACTGTGGATGAAGCGGGCAGGCGGACAATGATTGCCTGGGTGAGAATGCCGGAAGTGACCAAAGACGGATGGATCGGAATGTTCTGCTCCCCGCGTGTAGTGGAGGTAGAAGACGGGCATATCTGTTTCCGGATTCATCCTAATGTCAGAAAGGAATACGAGATTCCGATTGGAGAGATCCAGGAAGTGAAGGAAGACGGATATCTGGCAGAGCTGGACCTGGAAGAGGGGGACACGTTGGATCTTGGAGGACTCAAGATTGAGTTAAGAGGAAACTGTCTCTGCACAGACCGGAGCAGTGTATATCCGAATTTTGAAGGAGCACACCTGAAATCAGAGACTCCGGAACTGAAAAAGGGATGTCATCTGGAGATCCTGGTGGATGAACAACTGGTGGAAATCTTCGTCAACGATGGTGAGTATGTCATCAGTCAGGCGGTCTACGGACTGAAAAAAGAAATTACGAACAACCGGAATCTTCCGATTACTCTGAAAATTCCAAAATAAGAAAAGTAATCCTTGTGCGGGCCGCCGCACGCTCAGACAGAGGAGCGTGCGGCGGCTCTGCATCGTTTAAAGAATGATAGTAGAATCACAGCACCGGAAATCGGTATCAATATAGTTCGCAATCACACGTGCTTTCAGGTGCCGTTCACAACAAAGAGACTGGCATGAACAGCCGGATACATTCAGATCTTCCGGGAGAACAAATTTGATACATTTCACAAGTACATCCTGACAGCCAGGTCTGGCGTGGGCAGGGACGGTGACTGCTTTCATACCGCGCTGGTATTCACTTCCATAACGATCGGTTTCTGTCAGAATAATACCAAGAGCAACTCTTTTGTGCGGACAGACATTTTTCAGTTTCACATCAAGTTGTACAATGCGTCCGGAAGATTCCAGGCACGCATCTCCCAGATCCACTACAAGGGAATCCTGGCATTTTCCGATCGTAAAATCCACAGGAACCGGACAGGCCTCAGGGGTTACAGTTGTGCCGCAGCTAACCTGTACCGAAGGTTCCGGGAAGGTAACAAGATTTCCCTCGGAATCGGTATAAGTGACAGACTGGTTGACCGGGAGATCACCGGAAGTCTGACCCGTGTGCTGTACATAGAAGTCCAGAGAAGCCCCTTCATTTCCGGAAACACCAAGGGACGGAATCTTCCACTGAAGGGAGTGGGAATCAATGGAAACAGCAGTGCCAACGGTAGGAACGCCGATGCTTAAAATGGTAAAATCCGGGTTTACCATTTCATTGATGACAATATTGGTTGCCCCAGGCCTGGAAATATTGGCCGCAAGATCAGCAAACAGATCTTCCAGTTCCGAGTCGTCCGGGGTAACAGCAACATGAGAAGCATCCGGATCACTTGCCCAGTCATTGAGGACTTCCACATCAATGCCGGTGTCACCGATCAGGCCGATACAGTAGATGACAACACCGGAATCACGGATTGCTTTGGCAATGGGAGCAGGTGGAATCCCAGATGTAGTTTTGCCGTCTGTGAACATCACAATGACTCTGTCATTGGAAGAAGCCGGATTAAACAGGGATGCGGCTGTGGAAAACGCATCGGCATGATTGGTAGAACCGCCTGCTGTTAAGGCATTTACTGCAGTTTTCAGATCCGCGACCGAAGTGATCAGCTGGGTGTCTGCCGATGCACTTCCGGCAAAACTGACGATTCCGATGTGACTTCAGGAGCCGATCTGCCCGTCTTGTGTGCTGTCGGTCGTCTCATCCAGAATGTCAATAAATGTGCTGGCTCCCAGTTTCAGATTGGCCAGAGGACTGCCGGCCATGCTGCCGGACCGGTCCAGGACAAGGACGATATCTGTCGGATTCTCTGAAATATCCGGGGCTGCCGAGAGGGCAAGTGTCACCTGGAATGTGCCTCCGCAGGGAATCTGCGAGACATGGATTTCTTTGTTTGCGTTTGTAATACCCATTCTCATACCTCCTGATTTTGAGTGATAAAACTGTTTCAATATCAGGTTATGAAAAGAGAGAGAACGGGTTCCTTTTGCCGAATCGGAAACCCGTTCTCTTCTGGATAAATTCATGATATAGATTGTTCGATCAATATAAAAGAAGATTGCCCTTTTTTCGGGCCCGATTCATAAAACGGTCAAACATCAGATACCCCGCCAGAAACCAAAGAAGGCTGACCACACAAAGCAGAAGAAATGTGGTTCCAAGCTCTCTGTGCAGAAGGCTGTTTCGGATCACGGTGTTACACATGGTAAGCGGAAGCACTCTGGAAACACCGGTGATGACAGGTGACGTAGGAATTGTATCGGTCACAAAGAGAAGAAACAGCTGTACCAGAAGCACAACAGCACCGATTCGCTTGTAATAGAGAGAAAGTCCCGCAATCATCAATCCAATACCGTACATACCTAAAACAGAAATAAAAAAGGCGGCTATGATGGGCAGCGTAATCGTGTACCGCACATGAAAAATGAAAAAGGTGATCAGCGAATATATGATTACAACAATGGTCTGCACAAGCACCGAAGAAAGCAGGTCTCCCAGATAGAGGATCTGGAGCGGAAGGCGGGAATGCAGTTTGAAAAACAGTGTGCCGCGCTGGAGTTCTGTCAGAAGCTGTGATGCAATAGTGGAAATCGCTGTGACAGAAAAGGTCCATGCGATGTAGCCGAACAGTAGAAGCGCCTGATAATTGTCAATGCCGTACTGTGCCTGAAAGGACTGGCCGGTATTGGACCAGAAGAAAAAGCACAGAAGCAGAGTGTAAATCACCAGATCTGAAACCAGTCCCATTTTATAACGAAACGTCCTTAATACATCCATCTTACATTCATACCAGATCATTCTCATAGCTGTTCCCCCTGTAAATATAATGATTCATAAATTCTTAGAAATTCGTTTTTGTCAAGCTGTTCCTTTTCTGTAACGATTTTCCCGTCTTTCAGAAAAAGAAAGTACTCAGCGGCAGCCGTGATGAAGTCCGGATCATGGGATGTGATCAAAAGCGTCCTGGAACCTTTCATGGAAGAAACCGCCTTCAAAAGCGCACGCTTATGTTCCAGATCCAGCCCTTCGGTGGGCTCATCGAGAATCAGATACCGGGAATCTGTGATTAGAGCCGCAAGTAGAATCATCAACTGCTTCTGTCCGGTAGAAAGTTCCTCAAACAGCTTGCTTTTGACGGAATCGTAAAGAGGAAAAGCGGTCCGGTACATTTCCAGATTCGATCGAATCTCGGAAGATGAGAGCCCTCGGAGCACAGCGAGAAATTCGATATTCTCTTTTACAGTATTTTTGGCGTATAGCTGGTGAGAACCAGAAAGAACCGTGAAAATTTCTTTCTGAAAATCAGGAGTCTCGCAGGTCACCTCTCCGGTATCCGCTTCCAGAGAACCGCACAGGATATTCAGAAGTGTCGTTTTTCCGATTCCATTTGGACCGATCAGTGCAGTAGCCGTCTGGTCCGGAATCTTAAAATCAATGTGATTCAGTACACAATTTCCTTGAAAAGATTTACTAACACTGTTTACACATATCATACTTTTGCCCACCTTTAAATTGTATTTCTTTTATTATAGCAATGCGGTAAATGCGTGTCAATTTATATGGGGGGGGGGTAAAAAAGTTGCAATATTTTCAATAATCAGAAAAAATCAGTGTAAGAAATACGGATTGATATCTGAAAATGAGAGAAGAAAAACGCTGACAAATACTATATACGATTAAATGTTATCACAAAAAAAGCAAAATGAAAATCATAATAATAGACAATAAGATATAGCAATGATATAATTTAGACAATAGAAGACGAAAACGGAATAAGAAAGGGGGAAAGGTTGTGAAAAGGCGAATTCTGCTAAGAAAAGGGATGGCATTGCTGAGCGTGGCGGTCTTCACCGCAGGACTTTGTGGCTGTGGGACGGAGGAGAAGAGTGAAGAGAAGAAAACGCTGCGGGTTGTGACAGAGGAAACATTTTATCATAGTGTAAAGGATGCGGCAGAATTCACAGAAGGTACGAACAGTGAAATACAGGTAGAAATTCAGGCGCTTGTGACAGACAAAGCAAAACGAGAAGCCGAAATTCAGAAACTCAGGACAGAGATTATGGCAGGAAAAGGACCGGATGTCTTTTTGATGGATAGTATTCCGGAAAATGCAATAAGAGAAGGTGGATTTCTGATGGAGAATCCATACAAAACCATGCAGAGCGGAGCATTAGCATCTTTAGATATATATATGGAGAAAGATGCTTATTGGAAGGACAGCTCATACAATGAAGTATTTCTGAAAGCGGGACAATATGACGGGCGGCAGTATATTATTCCGATGTCGGTAAGCTATTATGTGTTGCCTAGACCAAAAGACATGGAAGAGATGACGGGAGATACACTGGGAGAATGGTTGGAACAGATCCGTGCTTCCGATGATATTCGTTTGAAACAAATGCTTTATACGTTTACTTCTCATAGTGCGAGATGGATGCAGCCTGCAGTGAATTATGAAACGAAAGAAGTGCTGTTTGAAAAAGAAAAATGGATGGGATTTTTAGAGGAGCATTATCAATTTGAGAAAGAGACTTATAAGGATGTAGTTGGGAAAGAAAAGTTTCAATATTTTGAAGCAACGAAAAATACACTGTTCAAAAAGAATGCATCTCAATTAGATATGCAAGTTGTCCCTGATATTAACGGAAAGAAAATGGCAACAATTATGTCTTATGGGGCAGTGGCCAGGTCCAGTGATCTAAAAAAAGAGGCATATGATTTTCTCATGCTGTTTTTAAATGACCAGACAGAACAATACAGTAAAAAACATGCGGATGATTCGGCCACAGGATTACCGAGTTTGCTTGGATATCTGGATGGAATTAATATGCCGGTGCAGGAGTCTGCCTTTTGGCAATGGGCGGATTTCCCATCGGAGGAAATGCTTCAGGAAATGCGAAAAACTTTTCGAGAGCTGGACGGTGCGTATTTCCTGACAGAAGGAGACCGGGCACTGAATGATGCAGTCATGACTGTGCTTGGCAGTATGAGAAATCCGGATGATGACATGAAAATGGAGATTTCCAAGATGGCTGACAATGCTATTGCTACTTATAAGATATTGGTATCGGAGTAGAAAAACAGAAATTCAAAGAGAGGAGGGAAGAAATTATGAGAAAACAACATGTGATCAGAAAGGGAGCGGCACTTATCTGTGTATGTGCGTTAACCGCAGGACTTTGTGGCTGTGGGACGGAGGAGAAGAGTGAAGAGAAGAAAACGCTGCGGGTTGTGACGGATGGGAGGCTGTATGAAGAGGTCAAATTTGCCGGAAGATTTCTGGAAGGTGTGGACAGTGCAATAGAAGTGGAAATTCATAAACTTCCAGATGATAAGGAAAAGAGAGAGATAGAAATCCAAAAACTCCGGACGGAGATTATGGCTGGAAAAGGGCCGGATGTTTACATCATGGTCCCAGAGCCGGAGAATACTGTGGAAGAGGTTATGCCGTTACTGGAAAATCCATATCAGACGATGCAGAGTGGGGCACTGGCATCGTTGGATGAATTTATGGAGAAGGATTCTTATTGGGAAGAAAGCACCTATAATAAAAACATTTTGAAAGCGGGACAATATGACGGGCGACAGTATATTATTCCGATGTCAGTAGAGTACTATGTGCTGCCAAGAGCAGACAATATGGAAAAAATGACGGGAGATACGTTGCAGGAATGGCTGGCGCAGGCAACGGATTCTGAAGATTTCCGTCTGAAACAGGCATTTTATAATTTAGAAGTGCAAAGTGCGAGATGGATACAGCCTGCAGCAGATTATGAAACTGCAAAAGTGAAATTTGATAAGGAGCAATGGAAAGAACTGGCTCAGGACAGCCTTCGATTTGATGCGGATGTAGGGGAGGAAGTCATAAGCTCGGATATAGATAGCCGGTATGGGTTTGAAGTATCAACAGCTGCACTGTATTCGGATAAACAATCCACGATTAATCCACAAATTGTTCCGGATATGGAAGGCAGAAAAATGGCGTCGATTATGTCGTATGGGGCTGTTGGAATGTCCAGCGATTTGAAGCAGGATGCTTATGATTTCCTGATGTTGTTTTTAAATGACAGAAGCCAGGAGTATAGCAGAGAGCATTCGGATGATTCCATGATATTACCTGTTTTTTGGGGGTATCTCGACTATGCTTATGCCCCGGTGCAGGAGAGTGCATTGGAAGCATGGATGCATTATCCATCTGATGAAATCCTGCAGGAAATGCGAGGATCATTGCGCGAACTTGACGGAGCATTTTTCCTGACCAGTGTGGAAAGAGAAATGTTTGAAGGTCTGGTTCAAATTAGATGGAAAGCGGATTATCCGGACTATGACTGGAGCGAAGATCTTGATAAACTTGCTGATAATGTATGGAATACCTACAAGATGATGGTATCTGAGTAGAAAACGGCAAAGGAGAGGAGGGGAAAAGCGATGAGAAAAAGAAACAGCGGATTTCTGCTTGCCTTTCCGGCACTGGCCGGATTCCTGGTGTTTTATTTCGTACCGTTTCTGATTACGGTCTGGTATTCGGTATCCTTTGGAATCGGGAAGAGAGAATTTGTCGGAATGGCGAATTTTCAGGATGTGTTTGAAAATGAGATGTTTCTTCTGGCGGTCAAAAATACGCTGCGTTATATGATCGTGACAGTGCCGGTGACACTTTTGGGAGCTATGGTGCTTTCCGTGCTGCTGCAGAATGCAGTCAAAGGAGTACGGTTTTTCCAGCTTTCCTTCCTTTACCCGATGATTCTGCCGATTGCATCTGTGGTCCTTGGCGTTCAGTTCCTGTGGGGCGAGTCCGGGATCTGGAACAAGGTGGCAGAACTTCTGGGAGGGGAGGCGAAGAACTGGCTGGATTCTCCGGCTGCGTTCTGGGTGCTGTGCATTTTGTACTGCTGGCGGTTTACCGGATACTATGTGCTGATTTATTTTGCAAGGCTTCAGATGGTTCCGAAAGAGTACTATGAGTACGCAACGCTGTTTGGTGCGGGAAAGGTGCAGTCTTTTCGGTATATTACCTGGCCGATGCTGATACCGACTTTCATTTTTACGATTGTTCTTTCTGTGATGAACGCCTTCAAATGTTACAGAGAAGCATTCCTCCTTGGAGGCAATTATCCAGACGACAGTATTTATCTGTTGCAGCACTTTATGAACAATAACTTCCAGAATCTGAATTACCAGAAGATTTCTGCCGCGGCGGTCAGCATTGTGGTGGCGCTTGTGCTGGCTGCAGGAGTCGGTTATGTGCTGTATCTGATTGTAAGGAGGGGGAAAAAGTATGGCTAAGAAGAGACAGAAACGGATTCTCCTGCTTGGGCTGTTGTCTCTTGTCTTTCTCTATCCGGTCATCTATATGCTGGTCTGTTCGGTGTGGGAAGGAAAAGAGGCAGGAGTATCCTTGATGGGATATTATGAAGTGCTGTTGGAAAGTCCGGGCTACCTGGTGAAGTTCTGGCGGAGCCTTGGCATGTGTCTTTTGATTGCGGGAGGACAGACAGTACTTTCCTGTATGGCAGGAACAGCGTTTGCAAAATACCGGTTCATTGGGAAAAAATTCTGGTTGCTTGTGATGGCACTCTTTATGATTCTTCCGGTGCAGGTAACACTGCTTCCGAATTACATTCTGATGGAGAAACTGGGGTTTCTCAACAGTTGGAAATCTTTGATTATACCGGGTATCTTCTCGCCGTTTGGCACGGTGTGGCTGACTTTTATCTTTCAGTCCATACCGGATGAATGGCTGGAAGCGGCAAGACTGGACCGGGCCAATCAGCTTCAGATTGTCAGATATATTGTGGTGCCGGCGGCCAAGCCGGCAGTGGTAACATTGTTCGTGCTCACGTTTGTGGAAAGCTGGAATATGGTAGAACAGCCGATCATTTTCCTGGAAGGAGAACTGGATTACCCGCTTTCCGTTTTTCTGGCAAGTGTCATGGAAAACAGCATGGCAGTACAGTCCGTTTGTGGACTTCTGTGCCTGATTCCTGTGACTTTCTTCTTCCTGTATTATCATAAGGAACTGACGGACGGATT
>CAJFMZ010000030.1 GCA_904393575.1 uncultured Sellimonas sp.
TAATCTCATTGTCCAGGCATCGAAAAATTAGTGTTCCCAAAAGTATCCAAAAATGAAAAATAGGTGTCGATCCGGCACCTGTTTTTTTATACTATTTCATTTCTCTATAATCTGCCTCATATTTTGTTTTCATCCACTTTCTCGCCCTGAAAAGCATGGACTGGAGCGCCTCCAGACGAATCCCCATCTCCTCCGCGATCTCTTTCTGCGGTATTTCCAGTACATACGCTCTGACTACGGCATCGTACCACTTGGGATTATGCTGATATAATTCCTCCAGCATGGTATGGGTAAACTCAGATGCTTTTCTCCGGTGATCCCGCATAAAGATGACTTCGTCCGGACCTGGTACTTCATCACCCATCCGTAGTTCCAGCTCTTCATCTTCCATTGGCGTCTCCGCTTTCCGTCTTCTCATCTGGTTGCATGCCAGATGGAAAACGGTTGTGCGAAGCCACGAATCAATCGCATTCTTATTTCTGATCCGCTCATAACTGGTCAGAAGATTTACAAAAGTCAGTTGAGTAATCTCATCCGCCTCTGCCTGATCTCCAGAGTAATACATTGCTGTCTCCCAGACGACATTCACATACTTATCATAGATATCATTAAAAACTACTTCTTTCATATGAGTTGTAACGCCTTTGTCTTATTATTCTTCTTTCCATTACTCTTCCCCGACTTTTTTTAGAATTTCTTCTTTTTCCTTTTCATCAAGTGTGCCCATCTTCCAGCCCAGTCCAACCTGATCGTCCTTATATCTTGGAATCAGATGCATGTGAAAATGGAAGACGGTCTGTCCTGCCGCTTCTTTATTATTCTGCACCACATTGTATCCGTCACATCCCAGAATCGGCGTAAGCTTTGTGATCATCTTTTTTGCAAGCACAAGCGCTTTTGCAGCAATCTCATCATCCAGCTCATACAGGTCTGCATAGTGCTGCTTCGGAAGAATCAGTGCATGCCCCTTGGAAGCCGGACTTGCATCCAAAATCACACGGAAATCTTCATCCTCATAGAGTGTGGCCGTGGGAATCTCCCCGTTTGCCAGCTTACAAAAAATGCAATTTTCGTCTTTCATAATCTCATACTCCTTTACATTGATATTTGAATATTCAAGCCACCAGTGTTAAACTAGAACTCATCGATCTGTTTAGAAAGGTGGGATATTCCTATGTCTTTTACATCTGATGAGATGCAGCGTCTCCAATCCTATATCAACCGGGACGCCGAGGCCGCTGCCCTGTTTCAAAAGCTCCTCCAGTCACAGGATATGGAGCGTCATAAAATCTGTCACGAAATCCGTAACCCGCTCACTCTGGTGTCCAGCACGCTGCAGCTGATTGAATCTCAGCACCCGGAAGTCTGCTCTTTTGATTACTGGAGCACTCTCTGCACAGATCTGGAATACATGATACATCTGCTGGAGGAATTTTCACAATTCAATAACAGTACTGCACTTCACCTGGAAACATTTTCCTTCCGCACTTTTATGGAAAAGCTGGTACTCTCGTTTGCCGCATCCTGTGCGGATACGGATATTGAATTTACCTCCTGCCTACAGGAACTTCCCGATATCACCGGAGATCCAACCAAACTCAGGCAGGCTCTTTTAAATCTTCTGAAAAATGCCAGAGAAGCCATTCCGGATTCCGGCGTCATCCGCCTGGATGCCTGGCAGGAAGCCGGCCAGATTCATATCCGCATTCAGGATTCCGGCTGCGGCATGTCGAACGAACAAATGAAAGAAATCTTTACACCATTTTATACATCCAAGCCTTCCGGAACCGGACTTGGTCTTTCCATCGTTCAAAATATTGTTTCTGCGCACCAGGGATCTATTCTGACAGATTCTTCTGCCGGCCGCGGTACGGTCTTTGAAGTGATTCTTCCGCTTCATCCGGAACATCCCGCAGCTTCCCGGTAATGCACACGGATACGGGGCACGGCATGAACTCGTCCCGTATCCGCTGTTGGCGGTTTTTGTCTATTCTGCACGTTTCCTGGCAGATTTTGTCCTATATTTTAGTCTATCGCAACCGGCTTTTTCTTTCAATACTTTTTTCCGTAATCCACATTCCGTTGCTCTTTGATAACCTCGCCCTGGGGCTCCCTTGAGGAACGGCCAAACAGATGCTTCATAAATCCCCAGCCGCCGATTTTTTCTTTGATCATATCTCCCAGCGGTTTCTCTTCCAGATCCCAGTCATCATACAATCCGTTATCTTCTTCCTCCTCTTCACCATATTCATATAATTCTTCCTCATACTCTTCCTCCGGGATCTCCTCATCCAGATCATCCTCCTGATTTTCCAGGATTTCTTCGATCACCTGGCAGATCTGATAATTTTCTGCCATCGTCATCTTATGAAGCGCATAAGAAATATAAATCCCTGACCGGTCCTGATAGTCTGTCTCTCTGACAAAAAATTCCGTCAGTTCATGAAAGCTCTCGGCAATTCCCTGTTCATTGGCCGGATAATAGCAAAAATAGTAGTGCCCCTTCTCAAAGAAAATGCCTCTTGGATCCAGCAGAAGCTGATTCGGGCTCAGCAGATAATCCCGCATCTCCTCTACCACTGCAAGCAGATCTTCTATCACCGCTATGATCATTTCGTATGTTACAGGGCCTTTCTGAGCAAGAAATTCCAGAGAATGCTTGCCCTGTATCTCATACTCATACCTGCTCCGTCCGTTTACCCCTCTCCCCTTGACCTGCAAAAGTCCGCTGATCTCATTATTCGCCAGCATTTTCATCTGATAATCAGACTGATAATAACGGTCGGATTCTACGATAAAATACGAGGTATTCAAATCCCTTCGGTATCCGATTTTCAGTTTCCTGCTTCCGCCGCCTTTTTTAGTTTCCTCATATCCCGGATCTTTCTCTCCGGCTCGGTAAGGGCCGCTTTTGCTTCGGCCGTAATCCTCATTCCTTTCTTCGATGCTTGAGCTGAAATCCACACATACTCCTTCTGACATTCTATCTCTACCTCTGCTTTCCGGAAAAGTATCATCTTCCCGGAAATCCTTTCTTTCCATAATTGTTGTATTTCTTCTTCCTGAAAAGGCTGTTCTTTCTTCTGCTTCCTTGCAGAAATCACTACTGTCTCACAGACGGTTCCCGTCAGAATATTTTTGTCGTGGTAATAAAACAGCACCATGATGACGCCGTAGACCAGAAATAAAATGGCTGACGCCAGAACCGCCGCTTCTACTGTAAAACTCCCCTTCCACGTTTTCTCTACCATCCAATCACTCCCAAATATGCGGCTGTCAGAAATGGGAGAAATGGAAAGGTCTCCTTTCGCCCTTTTTTCTGAAACACAATTTTTCCCAGTCCCCAGAGTCCTGCCGCACAAAAGGCGATTCCAAGGGACACAGCCAGCTTCCAGATCCCCATATATAACCCCAGTACGAAAATCATCCAGCTGTCTGCATATCCAATTGCCTCTCCCGTATATTTACTGACCAGCAAAAAGCCAATCCCAAGCAGGCCTCCCCACACGTAACTCCATGTTCCTCCGCCAATCCCGGCGATCCGGGACAGTGCCGCCATGGCTCCGGCTAAAAGCAGAAGCCATCTTGGCACTGCCCGAATTCGGACATCATAAAACGTACATGCCGCCTGAAGCAGGAGAAACAGTGCATTAAAGATTTTTATCCCCCACATTTTGAGCACGCTCCTTTCCCTGCTGTCTCCGAAAGGGGAACCGCATAAATTTTTCTTTTTAAACCGCTGCATGACAGCGACGTATGATACCGGTTTCCATAGTCGGTAACGTATACGCCCATTCCTGTTTCACGATTTCCACATTTCTCGCATGGATAATATTTGCCTCCCGACTCATTGCGCAGATCCTCCAGTCCGGAGGACAGTACCATATGAATCGACAAATCCAGATAAGGACAGTGATAGTCTCGATGATATACCACTCCGGTTTCTGTCACATAGACAATCTTCTGCTCGGCCGACACCGGAAATGCCGACTCGTATCCACACCAGCCCTTGATCCGTATCTGCTCTTCTTTTTGGACATCAAACACACCGAAGACCGGAACCGGGATTTCCAATGTATAGGACGTATTCAGATACAGAATCTGATTCATCAGGTCTACATAGGAGTCACTGCAATCAATGCCGGAGGCTCCGCCTTTCACACAGCTTTGATCCAGCCGCTCCGCCCGTACCTCCTCCTGAATCTTCTGTTCCAGTTCTTCTGTACTGACAAACGGATTGAAATATGCCTGTTCTGCATATCGTTTTCCTGCGTACTGCATTCCCGCCCGAATATTAGTCTGCACAGCCATCACTTCAAACAGATAAAAAAGCGACAGTACCGCAAACAAAAACAGAGGGATCACAAATGCCGCCTCCACCGTCATGCTTCCTTCGGAAAAGGAGGTAAAGACAGGTGCCTTTAAGGTACTCTTCTTATCTCGTAGGGAAAGCTGCTTCTGTCTATGAAGCGAATCAGAATCTGTCTCCTTTCTATATAATATTTTTTGATCTGAAAATTCATTGACTTTGGTTTGTATGTCGTTGAAACCACCAGAGTTGTCACAAAAAGGCACCTCGCTTTACCTCCTTTCTGTTCCTGAGAAGTGATTGTAAGACCAGAATCCGATTCCTCTTTACAGATTCCGTTATTGATATGCATAGTAGGTCGAAAATTGATATGTAATTCCTCTTCGGAGACTGCAGATACTTTGAATCCGCATTTTTGTAATACATGCATCTGCCTCAAAGGAAGGGCAGTTCAGACGGGTCTTCATATTCCACTCAATCAAATCCAGCATCCGCATGCTTAGCGTTTCCTTTGATTCCAGAAAAAGCAGAATCTTCAAATAGTCCTCGTATTTCATTCCGCTTTCTCCCGCCCCTCCCGAACCGGAATCTTCGCTTGTGCCCAGCTTCAGTAAGCCGGAAAGACTCAGCTTCCAGGTCTCCCTGCTCTTTGCAGCCGGCACTCTGCCTCCGGACGTCAGTGTCCGAAGATCCATGATACTTTCTCCATAGGCCCATACCATGAGAATCATCTGGCTGACCACATCCGTAAGTTCCGGATTTCCCAAAAGAGTGCTGACCACGCCTGCCAGAATCCTGACTTCTGCTTTTTTGGTCTCATCTGACTGAAGGTAGATGTAATTTGGAGCCATCCTGAGGTTCCGAATCCTTCCCAGAACTTCCTGCAGATTTTCCATATCATCCGGGCTGCCGCCAATCAGATATTCCTGTTCATATTCCAGCGGATGATCCTCCCCTGGCTCGATATAACTTCCAAAATGCTCTGGAATATAGGCAATAAAATACAGCTTCTCACTTTGCTTTGCTTCCCAGGAAGGCATGCTCCCTTTTCCTGTTCTTCGTTCCCGTCCGGAAACTCCCGGCATGCCTTCCATGCTTTTCTGGGAGATACTGCGGTCCTTGGGAAGCACCAGTTCTGTCAGTACTTTTCGTTTCAGCTTTTGCAGTATGCCAAGTGGATTTTCCGTTTCTTCTCCCTCTTCCGACACCTCCGGGGACGCCTCCCCGGAAGCCAAAAGCTCATCCATCTTTTGTTCTGTTTCTTCTTCCTGCCTGTGATAGTCTTCCGCCTCTGCTTCCTGTTCCTGAGCCTCCTCCTCTTTTCCTGCCAGCTCTTTTAACAGGTCAACGCCAAACCGATTTTCCACATACCGGATCACCTGTTCCGCAAATTCCTGCCCATTTCCATCACTTAAAAATCGGATCCCTTCCACCTGATTTTCTCCTGACAGTGCTCCATACACGGTCATTCTGTCGGTCACTCGCTCTTCGGAGTAAGTCCCGGACTGATAGGTCCCGTCCAGTCCGAAAATGTCATATTCCTCCAGAAGCTCTTTCTGATACTCGGCGAACACCGATTCCACCGCCCGTTCCACATCCATCCTCCGCATATTCTTGGATGTCTGGATCGATGCGCTCTCCAGAACCGCTGCAGCAAATGTCAGCAGAATGAAAATCAGGAGGCTCAGCATCACCGTAAGCTGGGCTGTTTCTTCTACAGACAGAAAGCTGTTTTTAAATTTTCCCACTTTCACTTGTAATCTTATTGAAAATTGTCTGGACAAGTTCCGTCAGCTGAGACTTAAAGATGATGACAAGCCCGATCAGTACCACCAGAATCAGAATAATCTCCACAACTCCGATACCTCTCTCGTCTTTCAGACACTCTTCCACTCTGTTCCAAATCTGTCCTGCTTTCATTTGTAACCACAACATCTTACATCCTCCTTTTCCTCTTCCATTAGATTCCCATACTCCAGAATGCCGGTACAATAACGATCACAAGCACTACCGCCAGCATCATAATCATCGGTACGAGGAGCTTGGTTCCGGTCTCCTCGCCCTTTCTTTTTGCTCTTGCCTTTCGGTCTTCAAACGCATGTACCGCTTCCAGACTGAGAAGCTCTGTAAGCCCTCTGGTTCCTTTTTTCAGGTTCTGGGAAAGCAGAAGTCCCAGACGCATATATTCCTGTATCTGACATCGTTTCCCGAAGTTTTCATATCCTTCTCCCTCCGGGACGCCTCCCTGCATCTCAAAGCAGGTACGAATCATTTCCTCATATGCCGTACGCTTTCCACACCGTTCCTGCCTTTCCTGATAGTTATCCACAATCTTATACCACGCACTCTTCACCGTCATCCCGGCCCCTATCAACAGGGAAAACTGTTCCAGAATTTCCGGATAATCCATCCGCAGCTGCTCTTTTCTGACTTTGACTGCTTCGCTCGCCTTCTGGCGTCTCCATGCCGCTGCCGACACAAAAATCAAAACGCCGATTCCCATTACCTGATATCCATTCACCTCCGGTTTCCGCTGCCAGGATACCTTCCGCCCGGAAATTTCATCCGGAAGGCGAAGCGCACTCTCTTCTCTGCTGTTTTCATTCTCTTTGTCTACCATCTGCTTCAGCAGCGCTGCGATCTCTTCCGGACTGTCTGCCTGAGGCGGGTAAAGGGTCACAGTATCCTCCCAGATCTTCTCCGTCGAATTTCCCATTCCCTGTTCAAAGGTCAACACTGCTTTCAAATGGACTGCTGTTCCCGCTTTAGGAATATTCTCTCTGAGACTTCCATCGATGCTCATATACTCGTAACTGTCTGCGGACCACTGGACTGTAATGGGATAATCCGAAATCGAGGACACCAGGTTCAGATCCGATGTCACATGGTCCACCGTCTGATTCTCTCCCAGAATCCGCTGTTCTAGTCTTTCCGACTCCTGAGATAAAATCTCTTCTGCTTCCTCCCTGGTATAGGCCTGATCATCTACCCGTACCTGAACGGGAACATTCTCGCAGACTCCTTCCACTGACGCAAACACCGTTTCGCTGCGGCTCCCGCTTCCTTTCGGGCTTCGCCCAAGCTTTCCATCTTTTACCGGACGCTCCTGGCCTGTCCAGATAAAAACAATCACACTGATCGTATTGACCAGAAGGAAAAAACAGATGCCTCTGCGAATCCGTTTCCGCTTTTCTTTATTTTTTATCTTCTTTTTTCCTGACTTCCAGATCAGGATCAACAAAATCAGATATGCCGCTCCTGTCACAGCGGCCGCCCTGCCATCCATCTTTCACACCTCAATCCGTATCATTCGAAATCCAATCCCAAACGCCGCCAGATACAACAGGAGACACCCTGTCATAACCGCCCTGCCCGGAACTCCTCTGTAAAGGATCTCCATAAAATCCGGGAAACTGATCATCATGTAGGCAATCATTCCGAAAGGAATCACCGCCATAACGAGAAATTCCATCTTTTTCGCTGCAATCACCGTATCAATTTCCTGATTCAGCTCTTCCTTTTCCTGAATCTGGGACATCGTCTGGCGGATGACTTTTGCCATATTTCCTCCGCTCTTTTTTACCGTGGCAATGACCGTAACAAAATTTCTGACATCCTCCTGATCAACGCGTCCGGAAAACTCTTCCAGGATCTGTTCCATTCCAAGATTCATCTTCATCTGACGGATCATATAATTCCATTCTTTCATAATCCGGTCCTGCTCCTGATACATGATCCGCATTTCCTTTGCTGCTTCCAACATGGCATTTTCCAGGGAATATCCGACATTTAAAGCTGCCGATACGGACTGGAGCGCATCCAGAAACTGCCGGGTGAATTCCCGCTCTTTCTGCCGCAGTTTCTCTCTTTCCCAGATATACAGATACGTGCCACCCACCGGAATCAGAAGCAGACACGCCGCTTGTACGGACCGGTAAAATAAAAATGCCGTCAGGCATACAGCCCCCGCCGCTTCCAGAATTCCCATCAGATACTCCCCCTTTCTAATATCCTGCCGCCAGCAGTTTTTCTTTTTTCTGCAATTCTTCTTTTTTAACAAGACTTCCCCTTACCTTTCCATGACTGCTGCCCTTTTCCTGAAATTCATAGAGGGTGTGCATTTGGATCTTCCCCTCCTCATACCCTGTAATCTCCAGAATCTCAAGGACCTTTCTGCTTTTGTCGCGCATTCTTCCCAGATGGATGATAATATCAATCCCGGAAGCAATCTGCCTTTGCACTGCTTCGATCGGAATCTCCATCCCCATCAGCACCATCGTCTCCAGTCTCCCGATCATATCTTTGGGACTGTTGCCATGGCCTGTGCTCAGGGATCCGTCATGCCCTGTATTCATAGCCTGAAGCATATCGATGGTTTCGGCGCTCCTCACCTCTCCGACGATGACCCGGTCCGGTCTCATACGGAGAGCTGTCCGGATCAGTTCCCGGATATCGATTCTGCCCTCCCCTTCCATGTTGGCGTTTCTCGCCTCCAGCCTCACCAGATTCGGCAGCGCCTGAAGCTTCAGTTCCGCATTGTCCTCGATAGTGATGATCCGCTCATCTTCCGGTATAAACTGAGACAGGGCATTGAGAAATGTCGTCTTTCCGGATCCGGTACCCCCGCTGATAAACATGTTATACTTCGCCTTGACAAGCTTCTCCAGAAATTCGGCCGCCTCTTTCGAAATACTGCCCCAGGCTACCAGCTTTTTCATCGTAATGCCCTCTTTTGGAAATTTCCGGATTGTAATGATCGGTCCATTGAGCGCCACCGGCGGTAATACCAGATTGACTCTGGATCCGTCCGGAAGCCTTGCATCCACGATTGGTTCCGCCTCATTGACTGTCCGGTTGCACCCGGAGGCAATCTGCTGTGCGATATCTTCCAGCTTTTTCCTGGATACAAATCTTTTTTCATACTGATGGATCTCTCCTCCCTTTTCCACGAAAATGTTTTCCAGCCCGTTGATCATGATCTCTGTTATCGTCTCGTCCTCCAGAAGTTCCTGCAAAATATCCAGCTTTCGAAACGCATTAAACAGATCTCTCCCAAATTCCATCTTCATCCGAAGGGGAATGTACTGGTCGGCGGTGTACTCTTCCAGCACCTGATAAATCAATTCGACCAGTTCTCCATCTTCGATTTCTCTCGACAGATCCAGCCTCGCCATGACCTGTTCCTGTAGCTTTTCCATATGAAGTGTTCTTATCATACTGTAATGCCTTCTTTACACATATTTCCGGCTCTCCCTTCATCTCCGTCATCCGCGCTTTCTGGCACAGCTTTTTACAGCCCATCACCTCCAGCGCCTCAAAAAACTGGTCCAGCTTTCTCTCCTCGTCCTCATCCTCGATGTAAGGAAGATACCACTCATCACAGATCTTCAGAATATCAAACAGTCCCTGGACGCTTTCGCTGAGATCCAGAATCATGTTCTGATAAGGTCCCTTCTTCAAAATCTGTAAAATCAGAGAATTCCAGTCCTCCCAGGACACCTCCTTCAAATCCAGGCTGACAGGAATCGGGTCAAGAATTGCAAGGCCTTCCTGCTCTCTCACCATGGATGTCAGACGAAGCCCAAGATGATTCTGCTCCTGCCGGGAATAGTAAAGCAGATCAGCCAGAGAAGCTCTCTTCTCCTCCCGGTGCATCCCCCACCCCGGATATTCCTGCATGTTGATATAGAGGGTCTCTTCCTCTCTGGCAAGCTCATGTCCTAGAGCTCTCGCAAACCTGGTCTTCCCGATCCGGTGAATCGGGGAATAAACGACAATCATCCTCTGACTGTCCTTGCGTGGCACCTGAAACAGTCCTGCCCGATCCTGATCCAGGCACGATTCCATAATCTGTGAAAAAATCTTATGGACGGACTGATACTTAAAGACAGGGACCTCCTCTTCCCCTACTTCCGCCCCTTCCTGACTTGTCAGTACAAATCTTCTGGCTGCTCTGCTCGTCTGTCTTTTCTCATAGGGAATCTCGTCCCCGATCAGCAGAAGCTCCGCTTCCTGAAACTCCTCCAGCTTCTCCTCCTGCTCAAAGGATGTACATACCTGTACCTGGAGATCCAGCTCTTCCCTGTCGGCAATCACATCTGCAAGCCGCAGGACATACAGCTCCTCTTCACTGCATATAATCATTTGTCTGTTCATGAATAACTACAGCCGATTCGGCTCTGATATAGATAAGCGCTTTCCCAACGCTTTCTGATAAGACTCCGGGTGATCCGGATAAAACAAAAGAACTTTGTTTGTGATATGCATTATAGACCGGTTTGTTCGTTTTGTCTACCTGTTTTTTACATTTCCCTGATCTTTGTGAAACTCTCACAAAATTTTCCAGCAGACAATCCCATAAAGGAGCGCCACCCCAGGAATTCCAAGGATTCCGCCTGTCAAAAGAGTCAGTGGATTCAGCCCCACCGCAACCGAAATTTTCTGAGATTCCAGAAACTGATTGACGAAAAAGATCACAGCAGCCCCCAAAACAGCACGTACGATAAAATTGACGATGATCTCAGTTCCTTTTTCTTTCATTTCACATTTCCTCTGTCTTTTTAGTACAGTCTATTCTCCCAAACTGGTATTTTATTCCTCTTTTGGTACATACTATAACTATAACTTTAGGAAAGAAGGGATATTATGCCAAAAACTACGCACCGCCATTACGAATCCGATGTTTATCTTAGAAGCTCGTATTCCGATCTTACGAAGGAAATCGCCCTTGTCAGGGAGGAGATAGAAGCCGCCGACAACCTCTTTCAGAATGCCTCCGATCCGGATCTGATCGACAGTTATATTTTTCAGGGAAATGCGGCCAGAAAACGATACAGTTTTTTACTGAAACAGGCCAAACGCCTTGCTCCGGTTTCTTCCTGAGATAAAAAGCAGGAGGAGAAACTCCTGTCCGGAATTTCTCCTCCTGAAATCATTGTCCAACAACATTTTATAATTTAATTGTCACTTCCCGGTCCGTCCTGTGATATTGATAGTATCTGACACCCGCCGAATCCATCATCCGTTTGGACGCGATTACCGAAGAGGTATCCTCGTATTTATCGCTGTCATAGATGACTTCTTTGATTCCCGCCTGGATAATCGCCTTTGCGCACTCATTGCACGGGAACAAAGAGACATAAATCTTGGCCCCTTTCAGGCTTCCTCCACCGTAGTTTAATATGGCATTCAACTCACTGTGAACCGCATATACATATTTGGTTTCCAGCGGATCCTCTCCTTCTCTGGCCCATGGATATTCGTCATCGGAACAGCCATTTGGCAGTCCGTTGTAACCCATGGATAATATTTTATTGTCCTGGCTTACAATACAGCATCCTACCTGTGTATTCGGGTCCTTGGAACGCATGCCGGACAGCATGGCAATCCCCATAAAATATTCATCCCATGACAGATAATCTTTTCTTTTACCCTCCATGTTCTTCACCTTCCTGCTATTTGGTGCCGAAGATGCGGTCTCCTGCATCTCCAAGCCCCGGTACAATATATCCGTGTTCATTCAGCTTTTCATCAAGAGCGCCCACATAAATATCCACATCCGGATGGTCTTTCTGAAGCTTTTCCAGCCCTTCCGGTGCCGCAAGGACGCAAAGGAACGTAATGTTTCTGACTCCCTTTTCCTTCAACATCGTAAGCGCCTCAGAGCTGGACCCGCCTGTTGCCAGCATTGGATCCACCACAAATACTTCCCTTTTATCACAGTCCGACGGAAGCTTACAGTAGTATTCCACCGGAAGCAGCGTTTCCGGATCCCGGTACAGACCGATGTGACCAATCTTGGCCGCCGGGATCATTTTCAGAATTCCCTCTACCATGCCAAGACCTGCGCGGAGAATCGGAACAACAGCAAGCTTTCTGCCGGCCAGCTCCTTCCCCGTCATCTTACAGATCGGCGTCTCAATCTCCACATCTGCAAGCTTCAGCCCTCTTGTAGCCTCATAACACATCAGCATGGAGATCTCCTCGATGATTTCACGGAACTCTTTTGTTCCCACCTCTTTCCGCCGGATATAATCAATCTTATGCCGCACAAGCGGATGGTCCATTATATGTACTCTTCCCATTTTTCTTTTGCCTCCATATTTAACTTTCGAGCCAGCTTTCGCATATAGTTTTCCAGTTCCATATAGGCTTCTTCATATTCCTCCAGCGATTTACCGTACATGGACTCTACTTCTTTTTCTTCCCCGATATATTCATTGAGAGTGAAAATATTGCTGTGGAATCCGTACTCAGTAATCAGCTTTCTCTTCTGTGCCTTTTCCATGGTCAGGATCAGCGTATCCGGGGTAATATCCTTCTCTTCAAACAAAAGGGCTTCATGCTCTGTTGTGTCCACGCCGTTTCTCCGCATGATCTCCTCTGCCTTCGGGTTTAACGGTTCCGGAAAAAGTACGATCAATCCCCTGGACTGAATATCATATTCCTGCAAAAGGACCTGCCTCTGCAAAAGCCGCTCCGCCATCGGTCCCCTGCAATTATCATCCTTGCTTACAAAAATAATCTTCCGGTATTCCTGAAGCTTGAGAATTTCTGAAGCAGGAATTCTTTTATGTCCTGCCGCCTTTAAAAGCCGGTTCATAATCGCCATGTCGATTGCTTCACCAAAAAATCCCTCACTGTAGATAATATCGACGTCATCTTCGTCAAATTCCCTGAGAATTCCATACAGATTTTTTGTAATAGTACGCCGGTTTTCCCGGCTTCCAATGCTCTTTACCGTTCCGTAAGTATATTGATTCATTGTCTCCGCAGTTGCGATAATTCCAATCCGGTACGGTTCCCCGTTTTCCTTCTTGCCGAATACCGCCTTATCGTAGGCAAGCTGCTTGATGGCAAGAACAGTATCTTCCGGACTGCCCTCAATCAAAATCATCTGCGCTTTTGGTGCATAATGTCTGTATTTCATCCCCGGAGCTTTCGGAGCCTGGCTGCTGTTGTCTGCAATCAGCGTCTGATCAGTCTCTACCTCACCGATCACTTCCTCCAGCATGTCTTTTGTAACTGCTCCCGGCCTCAAAATCATAGGCGGGACACAGGTCATGTCCAGGATGGTAGATTCAACTCCAATATTGACGCTGCCGCCATCCAGAATCATATCGATCTTACCGTCCAGATCCTCCGCTACATGCTGTGCGGTCGTTGGACTTGGTCTCCCCGATGTATTTGCGCTGGGCGCCGAAACATAGCCTCCACCCTTCCGGATCAGATCCAGCGCAATGGCATCATCCGGCATACGCACTGCAACAGTGTCAAGTCCTCCTGTCGTTCCATACGGTACTCTTTCGTTCTTTTTCAGAATCAAGGTAAGCGGACCCGGCCAGAACTTATCCACAAGTGTCCATGTTCCGTCCGGAATGTATTCCACGATCTTTTCCAGCGCATCTTTTTCCGCTATATGTACAATCAGTGGATTATCAGAAGGTCTGCCCTTCGCCGCATATGTTTTTCTCGCCGCCTCCTCATCAAGCGCATTCGCTCCCAGGCCGTAAACGGTCTCTGTCGGGAACGCGACCAGGCCTCCCTGTTTGATAATTTCTCCCGCTGTTTCCATGATCGTTTCATCGATCTGCATTCTGTCAATTTTTTCAATTTTCGTTTCCATAACGTTTATTATAACACACTCATCTTCTTTTCGGAACCCTTCACTGTATACATTCCTCAATGCCATCGGCGATTGCTTTCGCCAGAGAATTCTGATATTCCTCCTGCGTCAGCTTCTGCGCTTCACTTTGATTACTCAGGAATCCACACTCTATAATCACCGTCGGAACCTCTGTTCTTTTCAGAAGATAATATGTCTCATTCCCTTTTTCAGGACGGTTATTGAGCCCTTCCAGATTTTCCATCTGCTGTTGTATCACAGACGCCATCTTCTTCCCTTCACTGGAATGCTCATAATAGAAAACCTGCGCGCCGCTCACATCCGGAGAAGGATAACTGTTCTGATGAATACTGACTGCAAGCGACGGCGCTGTCTCATTGATCAGCTCCACCCGGCGCTTCAAATCCTGCACCTGCTTATTATCTGCATCTTCATCATAAAGCCCCTTGTCCTCTTCCCTCGTCATCAAAACAGAAATCCCACGCGCTTCCAGCTCCTCCTTCAGCTTCTTTGCGATCTGAAGATTCAGATCCTTCTCCAGCACATCATTCACTCCGACCTTTCCTGGATCCTTCCCTCCGTGTCCGGCATCGATCACCACCTCTGCCTTCTGCGCTTTCACATCCCCCTGCGTCAATACACTTTCCACTCTCTGAATCCCATACAACACAAGAACAAGCAAAAAGAGCGCAAGCACCCACTTCACCTTATCCACCATAGCATGACCCTTTTCATTCCAGTCTTTAAAACAAATATATGAACAAAACCCGTCCGATATATCCACCACTTTTTGTATATTTTTTCGGGGACGTGTACCGATGCGTCGGAACCTGTCCCCAATGAAAAAAATCTGACAATTTGATTTTGGCCTTATTTTATGCGGATTCGGAGCGAATTTTGTTCATTTACGTCGTGTACCTGTGCACCGGTACACGTCCCCGATATATGGTAACTGCTAGAAAGAGGAAGCCGCTGTCAGGCAGATATGTTAATATCTGCCTGCAGCGGCTCCTATTGTTTTTTCATTGATTGTTTTATTGGTTGTCTTTTATTCAGTTGTCTTTTCGTTATTCAGTTTTTCTTCGTGATATCCTGTCTATCCGTTCAGATACTGGGAAATCAGTGCCCAGACATCTGATTTTTCGAATCCGAGTTTCCATTCGGCGGCTCCTGCAAGGTCATATTCCTGCATGACTTTGAGTTTTGCCTCCAGGGACTGCTCGTCTTCCAGCCATATTTTGTACGTGTTTCCGTCTGCAGTCCACTCTGCGTAGTTTTGCTGGGTCTTGTCATCCCAGGAGGCCGTCGCGCCTGCATTGGCTACGGCTGTCTCTGCCTCTTCCATGCCGATGGCCTGGCTTGTGAGTCCTTCGGATGATTCGATCCACAGCCTTGTAAAGAACGGAAGGCCGTTGATGACTTTTTCTTTTGGCACTTCTGCGAGTGTCTCTGTAATTCCTTCTTTTACGAAGTCGATGGATGCGACAGAGCCTGCTTCTTCGGAACCTGCGTAGTGTTCGTCATATCCCATGATGATTACGTAGTCCGCCACAATGCCCTGTTCTTCGCGGTTGTAATGGCTTGTAAATCCCGGTACATAGTTGTCCACGGAAAGAACAAGCTGATTTTTCCTGCACTCCACAGACAGTTCCCGGATAAACTGAATATAATGGTCGCTCATTTCCTCGGTGATCTGCTCGAAGTCTACGTTGATACCGTCCAGTCCGCTGTTTTTAGCCTCGGTCATCAGCTGGCTGATGATATTGGCCCTGCTCTGTGTATTGCTCAGTACTGCAAGGGTGTCAACCTGATTGGTAAAGTTGTCAATCAGTCCCCAGACTTCCAGTCCTGCCTGGTGTGCCGTATCCACATAGTCCTTGTTTGCAAGGGAAGTAATCGTTCCGTTTGTGTCCTGGATTGAAAACCATGTCGGGGAAATTGTGGTCAGTCCTGATGTCCCTGCAATAACAGATGCTACGTTTTCATTGGCCGCCTGGCTCGTCACCTGGTGCCAGACAAGATTGATTTTGTAATCTTTCTGAATGTTGGTGTATTCCGGTTCTTTGTATTCGGATTCCCGTGTCTGGCTTTTGGATTTTCCCAGGGTATTGGATTTTACATAGCCGATATATCCGTCCTTGGTCCTTACCTTCATCCAGTCTCCGGCTTCCTCAATGACAACCACATCGTCAGACTTGCTGATGTCGGTCAGAATCGGACTCTTGATGCCTCCCAGGATCCGGACTTCGGTATTTTTGTTCACCGTTGCATGGTTTTCTTCTTTATTCGTTATAATCACTGCTCTGTCCGGATTTTCATAAACATCCAGAGACATGTCCGTATATTCTTTCACAAAATCCAGCGCAAGGTAGGCTGTATCATTTTCCACTTTTACGATTTCGTAGTCTCTCGTCTGAGTACCGTCTCCGGACTCAAATTCCGATGCACCCGCCGGGATGCTGAGCGTTCTGTCCGGTAAAGTATAAAGCAGCCGGTTTTCATTAGAGTCCCAGTAAAATCTCTGATTGACATAATCATGCACAGAATCGAAATCCAGATAAATTTCGCTTCCTTCTTTCATGCTCTTGACATCTGGAATCTGATTGTCGATCGTCAGCCCTACCTGGTTTGTGTCTGTAATACCAAAATACTCATTTCTATCGGCTTCTTCCTTCGACGGGCCATATCTTTTCCATAATATTATTCCTGCTGCGATCGCCGCAACAAGCAAGAGCAGAAGAAGAATCAGGATGCGCTTTCTTCTCTGCCTCCGTTTTCTGATCCGGCGGCGCGTCTCAAGCTCTTGTCGACGTCTGAGTTCCTGATTTCGGCGTCTTGGATCCTGTTGCCGGACCGGTCTTTGAGTTCTTCCGGCCTGCCGGCTGTCCGGTCTCCGTTTGCCTCGTCTTTCTTCCATGTCCATACCTCCTGTATACGCTCACATTATATCAAGATTTCTTCTGTACGTCATTAATAATTTGATATTTTAGGCTCTATTCTTCTTGTCTTCTGCGTAGAGGGGGAATCATCGCTTTTTACTTTGAATTTGACAGTTTCACAAACCTGACTTCTTTTACTTTACCGTTTTCATCCGCCACGTAATCCCGCATGTAGGAGAGATCCTCCCGGACGGCATGTGCGGACGCAATCTGAAGCGGACTTGCCGGATGTCCATTCATCTTCATCCGGACTCCCATCCGTTCATATTCCGAGAGCTCTACAAACAGTTTCCTGTATTGCTCATCTTCTATAACTTCGCTCTCTGTACTTCTTTCCATTGTCTTTTCCTGTAACCTGAAACAGAACTTTGAAAAACCTTTTCTCATGACTGCGGCCCGGAGCATCCCCTTGTGAAGTGCACAGGTTTCTGATCGTGATATATTATTTATGATACCCCGTATGCTGAAAAAGGTAGCATTTGTTCCCGTTATTTTTCAAAATCATGAATCGTTTAAACTTGTCTTTAAGTATCAATTAGATGTAATTAAATGAATGATAACTGAGAATAATTGTGATATGCTCTATTTTGATTCTATCGAACTGATGCAGATATGCTCTTAGTGAGATAAATCAAGGACTGCTTTGCATAAACTATATGCAGAAATGCTGACCAAACAAATAGATCTGTGAATATCCCCTCCTTTACTACGTACACAGTCATTTGGGAATACTACCTCTTGTCCTGTTATTATACTCCTGTTTTTTATGATTGCAAGTATTTTTTTCTAAATTTTATTTACAGAATTTTATTTTTTGTTTATACTACTATTGAGTAAGTATAAGAATATTTACAGCTAGGAAGTGATTGTATGAAAATTGAAAAGATCAATGAAAATCAAATCCGTTGTACCCTGACACGAGCTGATCTGGAAGACAGACACTTAAAAATCAGCGAGCTTGCCTACGGTACCGAAAAGGCGAAATCACTTTTCCATGATATGATGCAGCAGGCGGCCTTTGAATTTGGATTCGAAGCCGACGATATTCCGCTTATGATCGAAGCGATTCCATCATCATCGGATTCCATCGTGCTCATCATTACAAAGGTAGAAGATCCGGAAGAGCTGGATACACGGTTTTCCAAATTTGCT
>CAJFMZ010000031.1:0-17503 GCA_904393575.1 uncultured Sellimonas sp.
CCGCCGCACTCATTATCTGTCCGGAACTGTGATTTCCTCTTCCCGGACAGGTGATTTCCAAAACATCGGACAGGCGCTTTCAGCGCACCGGTATATCCAATGACAATATTGTTCTTCCGCTCAAGCTGGACGGCAGGATGGTGGACCCGGAGTTTACAGAAATGCTTCTGGAGTCTTTAGGATTGCAGAAAAAGGTCGGCCAGACACCATATACTCTCTCAGGAGGAGAACAGCAGAGAGTGGCTGTTGCACGGGCATTGATTACACGTCCGGCCGTGGTACTTGCCGATGAGCCAACAGGAAATCTGGATTCCAAAACAGGAATGGAAGTAATTGGTCTGATGAAAACACTTTCCCGAAAATTTTATCAGACGCTGGTTGTCGTAACTCATAATGAGGAAATCGCGCAGATGGCAGACCGGATTGTACGGATTGAAGATGGGCAGATATATCAGGAGGGAAAGGTATGAGTACGAGGAATAATAATCAGACAGCTGTAAAGGACCTGGCACGGGCGTATAATCGGTACAACAGGCAACAGAACCGGATCCTTGTTTTGGCGGCTGCCATGTCAGTTTTTCTGCTGTATACTGCCTTTTCGATTGCATATGGAAAAATTCGTTCTGATTATCTGATTGATTTACGGGGTATGGGGACTGCGACGAATGTATCTCTGGAAAATGGAAGTCAGAAACAATATGAACAGATGATACAGTTTTCCTGGCTTTCGGCAGTAGGAATTGAGAAATCAGCCGGAACCGGTACTATATCGGAGCGATGGGAAGGCGAGCTTGTTTATCTGGATCAGGATGCATGGGAAAAGATGATTGTCCCGGCATATACGGATGTGAACGGAACATATCCGAAGGAGAAAAATGAGATCATGCTGTCCAGGGAAACGCTTGATCAGATGAAGATCGATGATCCTGAGATTGGAATGAGAATCCAGATGAAAACGATACTGGCGGATGGTACAGAAGAGACGGTTACATTTTTGTTGAGTGGATATTATACGGACTACCTGGATACATCTGTGACAGGGCCGCACGCCTATATATCGGAACAATTTCTGAAGGAGCATGATATACCGGTTTTCCCGGCGGATAAAATTATGGCAGTCTCCAGTGCGACAGAAGATGGAGAGGGGATGGAAACAAAACTCTATTCCAGTCTGGACATGGAGTACGATTCGCAGCAGGTATTTGGGGAAAATCCAATGGTAAAACAAAGTATCGAAGGAGTGTTCGGCAGTATTTCCATTGCAGCTGGATGCGGTATTTTGGTGCTCTTATGTGCATTTCTTTTGATCTACAATGTTGTCTCGATCACATTGGGAAAAGAAATCCATCAGTATGGTCTGCTGAAAGTTCTTGGTGCGACAGAATCTCAGCTTCGAAGCATTGCACTATATCAAAGTGTATGGAGCACCGTAAAAGGAATTGCAGCGGGAGCGTTAGCAGGTGGCCTGATCGTACGGCTGTTTCTTCCAGCCGCTCTGGAAAAACTTTTCATGGAAGGATTAGGGAAAAATGATACAAAAGGGTGGTACCCACTGCTTCTGGCAGGAGCTGCAGGGTTGGTTTTTACAGCATCGCTGATGGCATCCGGACTTTCCGTCTGTAAGGTAATCCGATGGAGCGCAATGGATTCGGTCCGTTACATAGAAACGGGTAATACATGGAAAGAGAAGCAAAGCAGACTGAATAGAATGCTGTTTCTGGAAATGGCGTGGAGAAATATCACAAGGTCAAAAAAGAGACTGACTGTCAGCATCGGGGCACTTCTGACAGGGTGTATTACGTTTTTGTCTGTGGTCGTCATTATGACTGGAACGGATCTCACGAATCAGATTGAAAAGAATCCAGATTTCGAAATCGGAATTTTAACGGGAATCTTCAGATTTCCGGAACTTGTGCCGGAAAAGATTAATGACAATACGCCGGTTTTACCGGATAGTTTAATGAAGACTCTGGGAGAAATAAAAGAAATTGATACCGGGACGATACAAACTGTCCAGGGAAGCTATGCAGTGATTGATTTTCAGAACTGCAAAGCCCTGGAGCCGCGCCTGCGATCCATGAAAGAGACAAAGAGGGGACAGGATTTTGCGACAATCCAGATTGTGGATGATACATTTGTATCAGAACTGGAGCGTTATGCAGTCAGCCATGGCCTTGCTGTTGATATGAGATGCTTTCAGGCAGGAGAAGGATGTATTTTATTACATCATAATGAGCTGTCACAGACGTTGGAAAGTCAGGCAGCACAAATTGTCGGAGACCCTGTTGCGTTTTATTCCCTTGATTCGTATGGGAAGGCAGAACAGATGGAACATTATGAAAAAGGAACTGCCGTATGCGCTGGATATCTCGATATGACAGCAAAAGGATTTCCGGAACTTCAGACTACTTCGCTTGGAAATCAGATCAATTACTTTATTATGACGGAGGAGGCATTTGAAAAACTGGACTTTCCTAAAAAAACTTTTGATATTTCTTTTGACATCAAAGCAGGAGAAGACGATGTGCTTGTCGATCAGAAACTATCCCGGCTGATTCAGAAAGAAAATAAAGACAGCGGCACGATGGATACATTTTATTTGAATGCAAACTACACACTATTAGAATCGGAACAAAACAGAATTCAAACAGCTGATATCCTGTTAGGAGGACTCTCTGCCTCCATTCTGGCGATTGGAATTTTGAACTATGGGAATACATTGTTCTCAGCCTTTGCCGTTCGGAGACGGGAATTTGCCATTATGCAAAGTCTTGGATTAACAAGAGGGCAGCTTTGGAGGCTGATTTTTTTAGAAGGTCTTTGCTATTGGGGACTGGTGATGACTGCGACAGGAACTGTAGGAAGTGGGATAATCTGGATCCTCGGAAGAGCAGTCAAAGCGAAACTGTTGTATTTTCGTTTCGATTATCCATGGGAGGCAGTAGGACTGCTTGCCGTAATGCTGCTTGGAATTTGTATCCTTTTTTCTGGTGCTGTTTATTATTTTGGAAGCCGGAATCTGGCAGAAGAACTACGGAAAAACGATTGAAGTGAGAAATAGGTATAAACGGTCTCTGTCTGGAAAGCTTAATGTTAAAAGTATTTCGGGAGGCAGACGATGGAATCGATATGGAAGCAGACATATAGATGTGAGGAAAGATCGGAGCTTGACAGGGAAATAAAGGTGGACGCAGTCATAATCGGAGGCGGAATAGCGGGTATACTAACGGCTTGTCAGCTGGAGCAATGCGTTTTCCGGGACAGGCAGAATTTCACCTCTTAAAGTTTCTTCGTGCACTGTCGGAAAAGCTGAATGTATACGAAAATTCTGCTGTAAAAGAGGTGGAAGAACATGTGGTAAAGACAGCTTTAGGAAGCGTGAAAGCAGAATACATTGTGTTTGCCACACATTTCCCATTTGTCAATGTTCCCGGTATGTATTTTACAAGAATGCATCAGGAGCGGTCCTATGTCCTCGCCCTTGAGCATGTCGGGACTCTGAAAGGAATCTATATAGGGGAAGGAGAGGCCAAACTTTCATTCAGACAGTATGACCACTATCTGCTACTAGGAGGACAGGGACACCGGACAGACCTACCTGGTTCTTGGCAACAGGATTTCAAAAGTGGGGAATGAGTTCCGCCATGGTTTCTGCAATGCTGATTTGTGACGAAATTTGTAACAAAGAAAACCCATATGCGGAGACATTTGCTCCTTCAAGGTTTTCCGTGGAAGAGATCCCGAAAATTTTCAAAGACAGTGGGAAAGCGGTAAAGGGAGTTACGAAACGTTTCTTTTGAGTGCCGAAAGACACGATGAATGCACTGGAACGCGGCCATGGGACTGCCCTTGCCATGGATCCAGATTTGACTGTAAGGGGGATCTGTTGGATGGACCGGCACAAGAAGGAGTACATCGCGAATCATAAGAGATGCAATTAAAAATGGAATGATTTGTCAATCAATCAGGAACGTCGTGAAATGTGACGTTCCTTTTGTTTTTTGATATAGGAAAAGAAATGACAGTCAGCATCCAGGATGATATAATATTAGCAGAATTCGTTGAAAGCCGACTGATTATCTGGAGGTTCAGTGTATGAACGAAATAAGAATATACAGAGAAGAATATAAAAATCTTCCTGTAAGATTTCAAAAAAAAGTAGAAAGTGATCTGAAATACCTGATGCAGAGGGAGATACCAGGTCTGAAGAAAGTATATCTGTTTGGAAGCTGTGCCAGAGGAGAAGTACGCAGCAGCAGCGATGTGGATCTGTTAGTTGTAACAGAAACGCATCTTACGGATCGCACTTTAATGGCTGATATCCGATGGACTCTGGATGATCCTTTGGATGGTGTAGGCACGGATGTAGTTTTCTCTTATGAAGGTGGGAACATGTCCAGCCAGGTTTTTCAAAAGGAAATAGACAGAGATAAAAAATTGATTTTGGAGGTTCTGGAATGATAAAAAATACTTACATAGATATTGCCGAAAAAGATCTGAAATATCTGGAATCTGTACTGGAAACAGGGAGTACATTCTAGAATCAGCTTTCAGTACAGTGTCAGCAGGTTGCGGAGAAATATCTGAAGGGCTATCTGGACAAGGCACTTTTGGATGAAGATGTTTCTGATCTGCTTAGAAAACACAATATGAAGAAAATGGCCTCAAAATTAAACGAATGGAATCCAAAGTTAAATCTGGATACTATTGGGCTGGCATATCTTACAGATTTTTATTTTGATGCATGTTATCCAGGTGATGATTTTTATACAGTATCAAAAGAGGAATTCGAAAAATGTCTTGCGATTATGTATGATACGGTAGAAAAGCTGAAAACCATAGAATGATCGGTCTGACGGAAAACGGCAGGTGAGACAATGAAGGGAAAAGAAGGGGAACAGAATACATAAGAGAGCGCAAAGGAGAAAAACCATATGAATTACTATGATGAGGAGCTTCAACGTCTCCAGCAGGAGATCATGGAAAAGGAACGAGCGGATGCCAAGCTTGCGGATCTTTATATTCAGCAGAACGAACTGGAGAAGAATGTGGAAGATCTGAAAAAGATCATGGAAGAGGAGCAGGAAGATGTAGATCGGCTGAAGCGAAGAGGCATTACAGCTCTATTTTACCGTGCGGCAGGAAAAATGGAAGAGAAACTTTCCAAGGAGGAAGAGGAGGCCTTTCGAGCAGTCGTAAAATACGAGGCAGCAAAAAACGAGCTGCAGGCGGTCGGTGAGGATATTGCCTTTTATGTAAAACAGACGGCAGATCTTCCAAAATGTAAGAAGCAGTATGAGACAGTAATGGAGAAGAAAAAAGAAGAGATCAAGAAGTCCGGGAATCCTGAGGCGGAGAAAATTATGGAAATCGAAAGACGGATGGCCTTTTTAAAAAATCAGAACCGGGAAATTCACGAGGCACTGGATGCGGGGCAGCAGGCTCTTTACCGGGCAGAAGAGATTTCTCAGGGGTTGAAGGATGCAAAAACATGGGGAACAATCGATCTCATGGGAGGCGGACTGATGACAGATGTGATCAAATACGACAAGCTCAATAAAGTCCGTGATAAGACTATGGATCTGCAAAGCGCCCTGCGCAGTTTCCGGACGGAGCTTGCAGATGTGTCGAGTCAGATTGACGGGGACATTCAGGTGGAAATTGGAGACTTTCTGCACTTTGCGGATTACTTTTTTGACGGATTTATTACAGACTGGATGGTCTATGACCGGATCAAGCAGGCAAAGGAACGGGCAGAGAGAACCTGCAGCCAGATACAGGGGATTCTGGAACGGTTACACCAGATACAGGAGAATCTGCGTATGGAGACAGAGCAGAAAAACAGAGAGTTGGAACAGTTTGTGCTGACATATAAAGAATAAAAAGACAGGATTGTTTTGGCCTTTCGATCTTAATATAATAAAAGGGAGAAGGAGTATAAGGGGATGAAGGGGAAATGAAAGAGAATACAGAAGTGTTTGAGTCCATGCCGGTGACCAGGGCGGTGCGTGCTCAGATTGTTCCTGCGATTGCGAGCCAGATGATTGCCCTGATCTATAATCTGGCAGATACCTACTTTGTTGGGATGCTGAATGATCCAAATGAAACGGCGGCGATTACGGTGGTGTATTCTTCTTTTGTCATGCTGACAGCCATTTCCAATTTATTTGGTGTTGGAGGAGCAAGTGCTGTTTCCAGGGCACTGGGTGTGAAAAAGACGGAAGATGCAAGAAGGATTGCATCGATTTCATTCTGGGGAGGACTCGGAATGGGAGTGCTGTTTTCGCTGATCTTTCTGCTGACTGCAAGACCAGTACTGTTTCTCTGCGGAGCTACCGATGCGACCTATGAAACTGCGTTCGGATACGCAAAATGGGTGGTTGTGCTTGGAGGACCATGGACGATTCTGAATACGCTTTTGGCAAATCTGGTACGGGCAGAGGGAAGTGCGGCACAGGCAGCCCTTGGTGTTGCTCTGGGTGGTATCCTGAATATCATGTTGGATCCGTTTTTTGTGCTTCCTGGATTTCTGGGTATGGGAGCAGCCGGAGCCGGTATGGCGACAGCGCTTTCCAATCTGGCAGCAACGTTGTACTTTCTAATCTATATGGCCTGGAACAGAGAGGATACTGTGGTCAATCTCAATCCGTCCAAACTTCGGTATACAGGAACGTATTTAAAGACTATTCTCTCTGTCGGGTTTCCATCTGCCATACAGTATGCGCTGACAGTTGTGGCCATTGCAGCTCAATCCAGGTTCGTTTCCGGCTATACCACAGAAGCAGTGGCAGGTCTTGGGATTGTCAAAAAGTTGGATCAGCTTCCGCTTTATTTTTCAATCGGAGTAGCAAATGGTATTCTTCCACTTTTGGCATTTAATTACTCTGCGGGAAATCAGGAGAGGAGAAGAGGGGTATTTCGACTTGGATGTATGGTTTCGCTCGGATTTTCCCTTCTATGCCTGATTGTGTATGAGATTTTTGCGCCCCGGCTTTCCGCATTGTTTATCCAGGATCCGATTACAATTCAGTACAGCGCTGGTTTCCTGAGGAGAATGGTGACTGCCATGCCGATGATGTCTGTCTGTTATCCAATGATTATTCAGTTTCAGGCAATGGGGAAGGTCAAAGAGTCTATGGTTTGTTCTATTTTGAGAAAGGGAGTGCTGGATATTCCTCTCCTGTTTCTTATGAATTCCCTTCTTGGATTGAACGGGTGTATGTGGGTTCAGCCGATCGTAGACTCTGTTTCTCTGATTGCGGCGGCTTTGTTTTACCAAAATCTGAGGAGGACAGAGGGAATTTAGCAGTTTGGCACGAATGAGTGCCGGAAAGGCGGAAAACATGATTTATCTGGATTGGTTTTTGTTTCCGGACAGTGAAACAGAATTTGATTTTTTCCTGAGACAGAAACGGACCTGTTACGATTCTTACTATCCATTTCAGGTATTGTCCCGGAATCAGTTTCGGAGAATTGATTTCGCACCGGTGACGATTCTGTATGGAGGAAACGGTTCCGGAAAAACAACAGCTGTCAACGTAATAGCAGAGAAACTGAATTTAAAAAGAGATTCTGCGTTTAATAAATCCAACTTTTTTGGCGATTATCTGAATTGTTGTGATTATGAAATCCGTATGCCGATCCCGAAAGAGAGTCGGATTATTACGAGTGATGACGTATTTGACTACATGTTGAATATCCGCAGTATGAATGAAGGAATTGATCGAAAAAAGGAGATGCTCTTCGAGGAGTATCTGGATGTAAAATATTCCAGGTTTCAGATGAAGTCGCTGGATGATTATGAGCAACTGAAACGTGTGAACAAGTCCCGGAGTAAAACCCAGTCCCAGTTTGTGCGGTCAGAATTGATGGACAATATCCGGGAATATTCCAACGGAGAGAGCGCATTTTTATATTTCTCCGAAAAAATAACAGAGCAGGCGCTGTTTCTTCTGGATGAGCCGGAGAACAGCCTGTCACCCGAAAAGCAGAAGGAGCTGGTGCAGTTTATTGAAAACTCGGTACGTTTTTTCGGATGTCAATTTGTGATTTCTACGCACTCGCCATTCGTGCTGTCCATGAAAGGGGCCAAAATCTACGATCTGGATGAGGACCCTGTAGACGTCAAAAAATGGACACAATTGGAAAATGTGAGAGCGTATTATCAGTTTTTTAAAGAGCACGAGCATGAGTTTACTTCGTGGTAAAGACAAAGGAGGAAGAAAATGGAACAGGTAGTATTAGGGAAAACAGGACTGAAAGTCAATAAAAATGGATTTGGCGCGCTTCCGATCCAGAGGATTTCCAAGGAAGATGCAGTGCAGCTTCTCAGGAAGGCTTTTCAAAATGGGATCAATTATTTTGATACGGCAAGGGCTTATTCGGACAGTGAAGAAAAAATAGGGGCGGCTCTTCATGATGTGAGAGATCAGATCATCATCAGTACAAAGACTGCGGCTCAGACTGCAGAAGAGTTCTGGAAGGATCTGGGCACCAGTCTCCAGATGCTTCAGACAGATTACATCGATCTGTATCAGTTCCACAATCCGGCATTCTGCCCGAAGCCGGGAGATGGAAGCGGACTGTATGAGGCTATGCTGGAGGCAAAAGAACAGGGGAAAATCCGCCATATCGGAATTACGAATCATAGAATGGCGGTAGCAAAAGAAGCTGTAGAATCTGGGCTTTACGAGACACTTCAGTTTCCATACTCCTATTTGGCATCCGATGAGGAAAAAGATCTGGCAGAGCTGTGCAGGCAGACGGATACTGGATTTATTGCGATGAAAGGACTTGCGGGAGGCCTGATCCACAATTCCGCCTGTGCATATGCATTTATGTGCCAGCCGGAGAATGCCCATGTGGAACCGATCTGGGGTATCCAAAAAGAGTGGGAACTGGATGAGTTCCTGTCGTATCAGGAGAAGGCGCCGGAACTGACCAAGGAACTTGCAGACGAGATCCGGAAGGATCAGGAGCAGCTTGCGGGAGATTTCTGCCGTGGATGCGGATACTGTATGCCATGTCCGGTGGGAATTGAGATTAATAACTGTGCCAGAATGAGCCTGATGCTTAGACGCGCTCCTCAGGAAGGATGGCTTTCCGAGGAATGGCAGGAGAAGATGAAAAAGATCGAGGACTGCCTGCACTGCGGGAACTGCATGAAAAAATGTCCGTATGGCCTGAACACTCCGGAACTTCTGCGGAAAAACTACGAGGACTACCAGACATTTTTGAAATAAGAAAATCAGGGATAAAGAAAAAACCGGCAGAGCCCGATCGGGTTCCCTGCCGGTTTTGGCATATCAGAAATTAATATGTAAGGTCTTCACATACAGATTTCAGATTCAGGAAGTTGGTGAGATAATCTCTTGTTCCTGTCTTTGCGTCTGTACCAGACATATTGAATCCTCCGAATGGATGCTGAAGTACAACAGCTCCGGTGGATTTTCTGTTGAAGTAAAGATTTCCTACATGGAACTCTACTTTTGCCTGCTGGATGTGCTCTCTGTCTTCGGTATAGACAGATCCGGTCAGACCGTATTCCGTTCCATTTGCAACTTCCAGAGCTTCATCAAAAGAATCTACCCGGATAACAGCAAGTACCGGTCCAAAGATCTCCTCTTTTGCGATGACAGCGTCCTTTGTGATATCCCGGACAACGGTCGGCTCGATGTAGAATCCCTTGGAATCATCATAGTTTCCGCCGAATACGATTGTTCCTTCTTTGCGGGCCGTTTCGATGTAGCCGGAGATACGGTCGAATGCACTCTGGTTGATGACTGGTCCCATCGGAAGGTTATCGCGTCCGCTTCCCTGATGTTCTTTCAGCTCTTTTGCACAGGCAACTACTTCATCAACAAATGCATCATATACATCGCTCAGAACGACAGCTCTGGAACATGCAGAACATTTCTGACCCTGGAAAGAGAATGCAGAATTTGCAATTCCGGCAGCCGCACGTTTTAAGTCTGCGGAAGAGTCTACGATGATTGCATTCTTTCCGCCCATCTCTGCAACGACACGTTTGATCCAGATCTGACCTTCGGATACTTCAGCGGCTTTCTGGCTGATGCGCAGTCCGACTTCTTTGGAACCTGTAAAGTTGACAAAACGTGTCAGCGGATGCTGAACAATATAATCACCGATTACGGAACCAGAGCCTGGGATAAAGTTGATGACACCTGCAGGGAAACCAGCTTTTTCGCAGAGCTCTACAAATTTGTATGCGACAATCGGTGTGTCAGAAGAAGGCTTGCATACGATGGTATTTCCTGTGATTACTGCGGAAACCACCATACCGGCAAGAAGAGACAACGGGAAGTTCCACGGTGGAACAGCAACACCAACTCCGATTGGAATATAGATACATTTGCATTCTTCTTCTGTATCTACAAGTTCCAGCCCTTTGTCCAGCTCACGCATATGCATGATGTAAGAATTGAAAAAGTCCAGAGCCTCGCAGAGTTCTCCGTCTGCTTCGCCCCAGTTCTTTCCGCTTTCCTCAATGCTCCATGCATCAATCAGGAACCGGTTTTGTTTCATCAGATCTACAAGTCTGCGTACACAGCAGATCCTTTCTTCAGCAGGAGTACGGCTCCATGTCTTGAATGCCTCATGAGCAGTACGGATCGCTTTATCTGCAAGTTCCTGATCACAGGAGCTGACCTGTCCAAGCACTTCTTTGTTTGATGGAGCGATTGACACGATTTTTTTATCTGTCATGATTCGTTCTCCACCAATGATTAATGGGTAGTCCTGGCCTTTTTCTTTATCTACTTGTTCAAATGCCTTCAGCATTGCTTCCTTATTCTCTGGAATCGAAAAATCCAGCTCTGGTGAATTCTTAAATCCTTTTAACATGCGCATACCTCCTGTAATGTATAATTTTTCAGTACTTTACATATTTTATCATCTGCATTTTGGCGCGTCAATGCTTTAAGGTAAGAAAATATTTATAAAAATCAGCAGAAATAGAGGATTGACATGAAAAGACAGTAAAAATGCGAGAAAAACTGAATATATAATTATACAAAATCCTGTCAAAAAAAGTCGGTGGATATGGAGCTGCCGGCAAGGGTTTCCGATGGATAAGCAATAGAAATTATGTTACAATGAAAGCAGAAATACAAAATTCAGGGGGATTAGAGAAATGAAAAAGGTAATTGTCTGCATCGATATCGGTGGATCATCTATGAAGACCGGAGTCTGTGACCTGAAAGGGAAATTGGAAGGTCAGCAAATACTTCCTGTCGGGCAACACTTTTCCAGTCTGATGGAGACAGTCGAAGTATGTCTGGAAAAGGCCAGAATGTTCGGAGATGTCATCGGGATAGCTGTGAGTGCGCCGGGAGCTGTAGATGCGGAAACAGGGGTGATCGGTGGTATGAGTGCGGTACCATGCATTCATGGCCCGTCCTGGACAGAGGAGCTGGAAAAGCGCTTTTCACTTCCTGCAAGCATTGAGAATGATGCAAACTGTGCAGCCATGGCAGAAGTTGTCTTTGGAAATGGAAAAGGATGCCGGGATCTGGCTTTTGTCGTGTGCGGGACAGGAATCGGAGGAGCAGTTGTGGTGGACGGGAAGATCTGCCGCGGGAAACATCTGTATGGAGGCGAGTTTGGATGTATGGTGATGCGGGATGAAGAAGGTGCGTTCAGTACCTTTTCTTTGCAGGCATCGACCATGTCCCTGGTTCGCAGAGTAAAGAAAGTCTGTCCGGACCGGGAATGGGACGGCAGAAAAATTTTTGACGAAGCAGAAAGAGGAAATGCAGTCTGTGTCGAAGCGATTGATCAGTTTTATTCCAGACTGGCCGAAGGAATCTACAATATCCAGCATGTATACGATCCGGAGCGGATTTTACTTGGAGGGGGAATCAGCAGCCGGGAGGATTTTGCAGAGCAGATCATAAAGAGATTGAAACAAATCGTAAAAATGACAGAAGAGACAGCCGGGACAAAAGTAGTACTTCCGGACGTACAGGTCTGCAGTTACCGGAAAGACGCAAATCTTGTCGGAGTGGCAGCAGTCTTCATGCAAAAGTACCCGGAGACAGCCGGGAGATAAGGAGGAAATATGGACAAAAAAGCGATGTATCGATTGAGTTACGGGTTATTTGTTGTAACGGCAAAAGAAGGGGAAAAGGATAACGGATGCATTACGAATACAGTGATGCAGGTAACTTCCGCCCCAAACCGGATTTCTTTGGCGGTGAACAAGGAGAATTATACCCACGATATGATTCTTCGCACCGGGAAATTTCTTGCTTCGGTGATTTCGGAGGATGCATCCTTTGATCTGTTCCGGAATTTCGGTTTCCAGAGCGGAAGAGATGTGGACAAATTCGCGGACTTTACTGATGTAAAGCGGACCGGAAACGGGCTGTATGCAGTGACAAAGGGAACCAACGCATGGATTTCGGCAAAAGTCATTCAGTCAGTGGACCTTGGATCTCATACGCTCTTTCTTGCAGAGGTGGAGGACGCCGAGGTTTTGTCAGACAGCCCATCTGCAACCTATGCTTACTATCAGGATCATATCAAGCCGAAGCCGGAAAAGACAAAGACAGTGGGATGGAGATGTCGGATCTGTGGCTACATTTATGAAGGAGAAGAACTGCCGGCTGATTTTATCTGTCCGATCTGTAAACATGGGGCGGAAGATTTCGAAAAAATCGGATGATCATTCCGTTGACTGAGAAGGAGAATGAAATGACAGACACACGAAAGAAATTTGACGGGCGTGCAGAAGAGTATGAAAAGGGCCGTCCGGAATATGCGGAAGCATTTATGGAAGCATTATTCCGGAACTATGGATTTTCCAGCACAGCCACAGTAGCGGATATTGGTTCCGGTACAGGGAAATTTGCTGGACAGCTTTTGAAACATGGCTGTGTTGTTTATGGTGTTGAACCAAATGACGAGATGCGTCAAAAGGCAGCAGAAGGACTCTCCGAATACAATGGATTTCATTCGGTTAACGGGACAGAAGCACAAACTGGACTGCTGGATCAATCTGTTGATTTCGTTACGACGGCACAGGCATTTCACTGGTTTGATGTACGGATGTTTCAGAAGGAGTGCAGAAGAATTCTGAAACCGGACGGCCAGGTATTCCTGATCTGGAATGTGAGGGATATGAATGATGCACTGAACCGGGATGCCTATGAGGTATACAGGCAGTTCTGCCCGGAATTTCATGGATTCAGTGGCGGAATGAAAAAGGACGATATCCGGATCCAGGAGTTCTTTTCCGGAAGATACCAGTATGTGGAGTATGAGAATCCGCTGTTCTATACGGAACAGACCTTTATCAGCAGAAGCCTGTCCAGTTCCTATTCCTTAACGGAGAAGGATGCGGGATATGCGGAGTATCTCAAAGCACTACAAAGTCTGTTCCATAAGTACGAGAAAAGCGGAATGCTGACGATGGGCAATCATACGGTTTCTTATTTTGGAATACCAGGAAAATAGGTAGCGGGAGGTGAAATCTTGGACAGATGTCTACATTTACGAACGATTTCGAAGAGCTAACCGGACAGAAACCAATGGCAGTCAGAGAAATGTTTGAGGATATGGGGAATCACCTGATCGGTTCTCGTACATCAACAGACGACTAAAACTCATATACAGATTCAACAAATAAGCATGGAAGACAGAAAAGTGTTTTCCATGTTTTTTTATGTACAGAACGGAAGAGTGGGACTATAATATAGAGAAAAGGGGAAAAGAACTTGAAGTTGTCAACGGAATTACAAGAAAAAGGATTTCATCTTTATAATGTGATGAAAGAAGATTTGCAAGATTTTATATGTATTGAAAAAGTTTCCCATTATAAGTATGTGAAGCAACATAAAGATTTTTTTGGCGACTGGAATGAAACGATTTTGCGGGAAGCATTTTTGAATAAAATGAATATGGCATATTTTGAAAAGATTATATGGAAAGAGGAGACGGTAGGGTTTGTGGGATATGATCTGATGGAAAATGCGATAGATAAAGTATTCATCAGATTGGTTCCGGAGGCGCAGAATCAAGGACTAGGGACATGGTTCCTTAACGAACTAAAAGAAATTTCAGCAAACACAGGGAAGCCGGTATTGCTTGCAGTTATACAGACCAATCCAGCAAAACTTCTTTATAAAAAAGAGGGATTCCAATGCTATAATAAGAAAGATGTATTTGAATTTTATAAATATGAGTCATATAGAGGGAAGGAATATACGACAGATGACGGACTCGGAATTGCTGCTTTTTGAAGGACATTCGGGCGCACTGCCCATTTATGAAAAGCTAAAAAAGGAAATCCTGGATGTGTACCCAGATGTCCGGATAAAGGTCCAAAAGACCCAGATCTCATTTAGCAGGAAATATCTTTTTGCATGTGTGTCATTTACAAAAGTTAGAAAAGCAAAGGACAGGCCGAAAAACTGGCTTGTTGTCACTTTTGGCTTGGGGCATCAGGAAGAGTCTCCAAGAATTGATGTTGCAACTGAGCCGTATCCGAATCGATGGACGCATCATGTCCTGATTTCAGAGACAGATGAGATCGATGATGAACTAATGGCCTGGATCAGAGAAGCCGGAGAGTTTGCGGAAAGGAAATAGATAGAAAGGTGAAGAATATGAAAACAAATTTGACAAGAGAAGAAGCGTGGGAATTATTGAGGACATATAACAAAGAAGAATTTCATCTCCGCCATGCTGTTACCGTAGAAGCAGTGATGAGATGGTACGCGCAGGAACTGGGATATGAAGAGGAAAAAGAATACTGGGGAATCGTAGGCCTGCTCCATGATATTGATTTTGAAGAATTTCCGGAGGAACACTGTAAAAAGGCTCCGGAGCTTCTGGAAAAGGCTGGTGCAGGAGAAGATATTATCCATTCTGTGTGCTCCCATGGATATGGGGTATGTTCTGACATCGAGCCGGTGCATGAAATGGAAAAGGTGCTGTTTGCAGCAGATGAGCTGACCGGTCTGATCTGGGCGGCAGCCTTGATGCGCCCGTCCAAAAGTGTCTCGGATATGGAAGTATCCAGTGTGAAAAAGAAATTTAAGGATAAACGATTTGCGGCAGGCTGTTCCAGAGAGATCATTCGTAAAGGGGCGGAAAACCTTGGCTGGGAACTTAACGATCTGTTTGATAAAACACTGCGTGCGATGAAAGCGACGGAGAAAGAGATTGAAGAAAAGATGAAAACCATATAGAAGCCAACGAAAAGGGGGACAAGCCATGCGGGTTCCGGAAATGGAAATTTATGCCAGAGAGAAAAAAATTGCACTTCGAAATGCAGGAGAACAGGATGCACAGCTCCTGCTTGATTATATGAAAAAAACGAGTGAAGAAACGAGATTTCTTGTGAGAGAACCAGAAGAATTCACTATGACAGAAGAGCAGGAAGCAGAATTTATCAAACATATCAATGATTCTGAAACGGACTTGATGCTGCTTGCTTTTTTAGACGGCGTATTTATCGGCAACAGTTCGTTTTCCGGCATGAACAGAATGCGTTACCGCCACCGGGCATCTATGGGAATTGCGCTTTACCAGAAATATACAGGAATGGGAATCGGGCGGGCCATGATTGAAAAACTGTTGGAAATCGCAAGAGAGACCGGATATGAGCAGATGGAACTGGAAGTAGTTGCGGATAATAAAAGAGCGGTTCATCTGTATGAAAGTATTGGATTTCAGATCTATGGAACATTCCCGGATAATATGAAATACGCAGACGGAACATATGCAGATGCTTACTGGATGATGAAAAAATTGTAAAAGAAATTCTGTCAAACAGCATAAAGAAAGAGAAGAAGGCCGATCAGCCTTTCTTCTCTTTACGATATTGGGTCGGAGTACGACCCTTTTTCTGTTTAAAGAGGCGGGAAAAGTACAAGGCGTCATCATAGCCGACAGACCTTGCAATATCGTTGATGGTAAGATCGGTATCTCTTAAAAGCGTGCATGCCCGGCGAATACGGTAGTCCAGCAGGTATTCCTGGGGAGAGGTCCCGGTGATGTCTTTAAAAAGCCGGTAGAGATAAGTTCGTTCGATATTCAGATGATCTGCAATGACCTGGATATTGACGGAGGAGGCGTAATTGTTTTCGATGTATCTCAGGGCCTCCTCTACATAGGAAATTTTTTTCTCTTTTGGAGGAATGGATTCCCGCGGAAATTTGCTGGCAAGCAGATAGAGATATTCGTAAAGGATGCTGTTCATCATGAGGTCCCGGTTTTCTGGCAGCTGATAGGCTTCGAACATTTTTTCGTGACACAGACGGACCCGGTCGTCTTTGCCGTAATGGAAGTAGGGAATTTCCAGCAGAGATGTCCGTTTCAGATACTCTTCAATCTTAATTCCCTGAAACCCGATCCAAGTGTAAGTCCAGGGATCGTATTTGTCAGCTTCGTAATAAATGAGTGTGTTGGGACGAATCAGAAAGGCATCACCCTCAGAGAGCTGATAGAGATGTCCGTCTGTTTTGTAAATTCCTTTTCCTTTTAAAATATAGTGGATCAGATAGCCGCTGCGCACCACAGGACCGTAGCTGTGGGAAGGTGCGCATGTTTCAAAACCGCAGGTGTAAATCATTGCGTCCAGATTTCGGGAAAAATCATTGGAAAAAATATAATCCTTCATACAACCTCCAAGAACCAACAAAACTATATAGTTAAACAACATTTGTCTATATTATCTTTAGTATAAACCGCTATAATTAGAATTACAAGAACAAAAGGAACAGCATTTGTTCATACCGCGCGGGGAAAGCAGGAGTGTACATAACTGCAGCATGAGGATTGATTTTTATGGGAGGTATCATAAGATGGATGCGGAAAAAAGACTGCGCTATGAAAAAATAGCGGCGGAACTCGTCCGACTGGCGGGCGGGAGAAACAATATCCTTGGAATTGCCCACTGTGCAACCCGTCTGAGGCTTGTACTGGAAGATAACGATAAGGCGGATATCAAGGCGATTGAGGATGTGGATCTGGTAAAAGGAGTATTTGTGGCAGGCGACCAGCTGCAGATTATTTTTGGAGCAGGGCTGGTTAATGACGTCTGTCAGGTGCTTGCAGAATCGATCCATATGGACAGCATGAGTCTGGGAGACCTGAAGACAAAAGCCAACAAGAGGATGAATCCGCTGCAAAGGGCAGTCAAAGCACTTTCGGATGTCTTTATTGAAATTATGCCTGGCATTCTGGCGGCAGCTCTCCTGACGGGATTGTCCAGTGTACTTGGAAATTTGAAAATAGTAGAAAGCAACGATACGCTATATGGAATTGCAAGGCTGATTAACATTTCATCTGGAGCAATCTTTGGATTCCTGCCGCTTTGTGTAGCATACAGCACTGTAAAGCGGTTTGGTGGCCGGCCGATTATGGGAATTGTAATTGGCTGTATCATGCTGACGAACAGCCTTGCCGATGCCAGTGCGGCAGCTCAGGGGACGGTGGATTTAACAACGCTGCATATCTTTGGGCTTCCTGTCGATCT